>CALLPU010000150.1 GCA_938016235.1 uncultured Granulosicoccus sp.
AGGCATCTACATAGCTTGCAAGATCATCGTAGGCCGGTATGTGTTCCAGACCTTTGTTGTTATCCAGTGTTTTCTGGCCTTTGCCAGTTCGCACTATGACAGGTGTCGCGGCCGTTGCCATGGCCGCCTGCATGTCTCTCAGGGAGTCACCCACCAGCACCACTTTGCTTGGATCAATATCCAGCCGCTCGCAGATGGTATAGAGCATGCCGGGAGCGGGCTTGCGGCAATGACACTGGCTAGCGTCTCCGTGCGGGCAGAACGCCACCACATCAATTTTCCCGCCCGCCTGATTCACCAGTTCATGCATGCGCTGATGAATGGCATGCAGTGTTTCAAGTTCAATCAGCCCGCGCTCGATACCGCTTTGATTGGTGGCTACCGCGATGTGCCAACCCGCCTGATGCAGACGCGCTATTGCCTCCAGACTTCCCGGTAGCGGCACCCATTCGTCAGGGGACGCTATCGGGCGCTCAAGATCCTGATTGATCACGCCATCGCGATCGAGAATGATCAGTTTTATCACGCGCTGCCTTGTCCAGATCCGTGTTCAGCCATCAGGGTGTCTGCCGGTTTGAGCAGACCCAGCTCTGCCGTACTGCAACACAGGTCATTTACCTGAGCCAGCAGTGCCAGACGGTTTTCCCGAAGCGCTGTGTCCTCGTCCATCACCATGACGTTGTCGAAGAAAGCATCAACGGCACCGCTGAGGGTTGCGGTTGTTTGCATGACCTGCACATAGTCGGGAGCCTTGTCGCCGATGGGGGACAAGGCAGCTTCTATGGTCGGAGTTACGTCAGCTACTTGCTTGAACAAGGCCGCTTCTGCCGGCTCTTTCAGCAAGCTGCTGTTAACGGTGGCAGGCAAGCTGTCAGTCACCTTTTTCAGGATGTTGCTCATACGCTTGCTGGCCGCGGACAACGATACCGCCGCGTCTGTATCACGAAACTGCTGCATCGCTGCCAGTCGCTGCACGATATCCAGCGGCTTGTTGCTCTGTTTGGCCAATACTGCATCGATGGCATCCGGGGTGTAGCCCTTGTCGACCAGATAACCTCGCATGCGCTCCACGATATACGCAAGCATGTCCCCTTTGTCCGGGTCGCTGAGCCGTGAGCCATAGCTGGCAAGACTGGCATCCAGTAACGCATCCAGCGAAAGATTCAGCCTGTGTTCCACAATGATCCTGACAATACCAAGAGACGCACGGCGTAGCGCAAAGGGGTCTTTGGCACCGGTGGGCTTCATGCCCAGGCCAAAGATTCCCACCAGCGTATCGGTCTTGTCGGCCAGTGCCACGATTTGCGACACGGTGCCTTGTGGTAACGCGCCGCCCGCTTGCTTGGGATAGTAGTGCTGCTCCATTGCTTCTGCCACCTCAGCGGAGTGCCCGTCACGCAGTGCGTAGTAGCGGCCACAGATGCCCTGCATCTTGGCAAGCTCCTTGACGATTTCAGTATTCAAATCGCACTTGCACAAGCTGACAGCCAGCTGCACGGCGTCGTTGTCAGTATGAAGTTCCGTGGATAGCCATTGGCCTACCGCACCCATGCGTTCAACCTTGTCCGCCACACTGCCCAGCTTTTCCTGAAACAGCAACCGGGACAACTGCGGCTGATGGGAGGCCAGCGTGTCCTGCTTGTCCTGATTCCAGAAGAACATGGTATCGGCAAAGCGTGGCCGGATCACCCGTTCGTTTCCATCAATCACCGTCGCAGGATTTTTTGATTCGACATTGGCTACGGTGACAAACGAAGGCATCAGCGCTCCTTGACTATCGAGCAAGGCAAAGTAGCGCTGATTCTCCTGCATGGTCTGAATCAGAGCTTCTTTCGGAATTTCCAGAAACTCTTCATCAAACTTTCCGGCCAATGCTACCGGCCACTCGACCAGCTGCGTGACCTCGTCTACCAGCTCATCATCCATCACGGGCGTGCCGCCCAGCGTCACAGCTTCACGCTGCACCAGTTCCACTACGCGAGCTCGGCGTTCCGCCGGATCAGCCATGACATAAGCCGATTCCAGCAACGCCTCATAGCTTGCAGGCTGATCAATCGTCAGCGCTTCAGGGGCATGAAAACGATGCCCCCAACTGCGGTTACCTGCCTGCAGACCCAACACACTCAGCGGCAAGGTTGTGGTGCCGTGTACCGCCATCAACCAGACAACGGGCCGCAGAAATTCATCAGTGGTGGCACCCCAGCGCATGCGCCTGGGCATTGGCATGTTCTTGATGATGGTGGGCAACGCATCAGCCAGAACGTCTTCCAGTGCCTTACCCGGTTGGGTCTGCCGAACCACCATCCATTCACCCTTGGGTGTATCAATTGTACTCAGTGCATCCAGCGAAACCCCGGCTGAGCGCATGAAACCCTCCAGCGCCTTGGTGGGTTGGCCCTCTTTGAACGCAGCCGCCTTGGCCGGGCCGCGCCGTTCAACCTGGGTATCCGCCTGCCGATCACCCACATTGGCAAAGCGCGCTGCAATTCGCCGTGGGGTTGCGAAAATCTCTGGCGCTGAATCGCACAGTTCACTTTGCTTCAACAGTGCAAACAAGGCACTACCGAGGTGTTGCGCCATCGGCATGACCGAACCTGCGGGTAACTCCTCACAGCCCAATTCAATAATCAGATCAGCCATTGACAGCAGACTCCACATCCTTTGTGGCAACACCCGTTTTCACCAAGGGAAAACCCAACGCCTCGCGTTTACTCAACCAGGCATCGGCAACCTGACGCGACAAGGTGCGCACCTTCAGAATGTAGCGCTGGCGTTCAGTAACCGAGATGGCGTGTCTGGCATCCAGCAGATTGAATGAATGCGAAGCGCGGAGTACCTGCTCGTACGCGGGCAGCGGCAGCTGCAGTTCGCACAGTTTCGCGCAATCCTTTTCACATTGATCAAACTGCGCAAACAATGCATCCACATCCGCATGCTCGAAGTTATACGCGGATTGCTCGACTTCGTTCTGGTGGAAGACATCGCGGTAGGTCACCGGACCTTCGCTGGTGTGCCCCCACACCAGGTCGTACACGCTTTCCACCCCCTGGATATACATGGCCAGCCGTTCAATGCCATAGGCAAGCTCGCCCAGCACCGGGTTGCAGGTGATACCGCCGCATTGCTGGAAATAAGTGTACTGCGTCACCTCCATGCCATTGAGCCACACCTCCCAGCCAAGACCCCAGGCGCCCAGTGTGGGAGATTCCCAGTTGTCTTCAACGAAGCGTATGTCATGCTCCAGAACATCAAAGCCCAGCGCTTTGAGCGAACCCAGATACAGATCCTGCATCCCTTCCGGCGAGGGTTTCATGGCAACCTGGAACTGGTAGTAGTGTTGTAACCGGTTCGGATTGTCACCGTAACGTCCATCGGTTGGCCGGCGTGATGATTGGGTATGACAGGCGAACCAGGGCTCTGGGCCGATGGCGCGGAGAAACGTCGACGGATGAAACGTACCCGCGCCCATCTCCATGTCGTACGATTGCTGCACCAGGCACCCCTGGGCAGACCAATAGTTTTGCAGCACGGCAATCATGCCCTGGAAGGTGTTCACATCGGGCTGCGCGGCAGCGTCGGTCATGGTCACGTCTAACTCTGGGTAAAAGGGGTGCAAGTGTACTGAATCCGGAGGACAAGGACGATACGGTAGACTATGCGCATCTGCCCCTGAATGAACGCACCATGTCGGTGCGGTATTTGGTGCAACGCACTATTTTAGTGCGTTTTCCGGATGCGCAGATTTTCTAACCTATTGATTTTTAAACCTATTACTCCCGTTATTCTGTTGGTACATACCCTGCACCAACAGCAACGGGAGCGCGCACCACGCCTGCGTGGCCAACATAAATAAATTTACACAGGAAAACTACACATGTCTTCGAGTGACGTTCTTAAGAGCATCAAGGACAACGAAGTAAAATTCGTCGATTTTCGCTTTACCGATCCGCGCGGTAAAGAACAGCACACGTCTGTTCCTGCAGCCATGTTCGAAGAGGATGTATTCGAAGATGGCCAACCGTTCGATGGCTCATCCATCGCAGGATGGAAAGGTATCAATGCCTCAGACATGTTGCTGATGCCACAGGCTGACACTGCGGTACTCGACCCGTTTGCAGAAGAAACCACACTGAATATCCGCTGCAACATTGTTGAGCCGGACACCATGGAAGGATACGAGCGTGATCCACGCTCAGTGGCCTTGCGCGCTGAAGCCTACCTGGCCTCTACCGGTATTGCAGACACTGCCTATTTCGGGCCTGAGCCAGAATTCTTCGTGTTCGATGATGTGCGCTGGACAACCGACATGAAAGGCATGAGCTACGCCATCGACTCTGATGAGGCGGCGTGGAACACCGGCAAGAAGATGGACGGCGGCAACATCGGTCACCGACCGGGCGTCAAGGGTGGTTACTTCCCGGTTCCACCGGTCGATTCACTGAACGACCTGCGCGCCACCATGTGTCTCGTTCTCGAGCAGATGGGCGTCACACCAGAAGTTCACCACCACGAAGTGGGTACGGCTGGCCAGTGTGAAATTGGCACCCGGTTCGACACGCTCGTCAAGCGTGCTGATCAAACTCAGATACTCAAGTATGTGGTACTGAACGTTGCGCACCAGTATGGCCGCACGGCTACGTTCATGCCTAAGCCAATCGTGGGTGACAACGGCAGCGGCATGCAC
>CALLPU010000151.1 GCA_938016235.1 uncultured Granulosicoccus sp.
CGGTCCCGTTACGGGCAAAGATCAGATTCTGATCATGCTTTGACAGCTCACCCTCCAGAGAGAGTACGGGGCCTAGATTCTGAGCTGAAATTTTAAATTTCGGCTTTGCCTGTGTGTTCATAGTACCTTCCACGGTTGGTACAGCTATCACCAATAAGTTGGTTCGATCACAGGTGGAATCGCGGATAGGTGATACGACACAATTTTAGGTCAGCGGCATAGGCCAAGAATGACCTGCAGCTACAGAATACAGCAAACACTAAGCGTATACGTCTGACAGGTTTAGCCAATCACTATGATCTTCATACCTGCAAGTTTTACAAATATAAAGTCCGCGAAAAAACACTCCCGCGGGAGCGCATGTTCCATTGTTGACGTTGTTGAAAAAAGCAAAAAAACACTCCCGCGGGAGCGTCATTAACTTGACTTTTTGAGTGCAATTTGAGACCATAAGCTACTGAAATTACTAAGGAATTCGCATGGAAGCCAATCCTGATTTTGCAGCGATGAGTACCGCTGATCTTGAACTGTCTATTACGCGTTTGTGCGCTGATCTCAACGCGGCTACTTATCAGCAATTAATCCGAATAGCCGAGTTCGATCGTCGCCAGGGCTGGGGAGAAGAGGGCGTTCGCTCTTGTGCACACTGGCTGAATTGGCGTTGTGGTATCTCACTCACGGCGGCTCGAGAAAAACTACGAGTTGCTCATGCGCTGCGTAAGCTGCCGAACACTTGCAAGGCCTTTGCATCCGGCCAACTCAGTTATTCCAAGGCACGTGCCATAACCCGAGTAGGTACTGAAAAGAACGAGGACATTCTATTGTCCTTTGCACGCTATGGCACTGCCAGTCAGTTGGATAAAACGGTACGTCTGTATCGCAAACAATATGACGCTGCTGGTGTAATGACCGTGGGATATCATCAGCCGGTTCAAGAGCCAGACGAGGAAGCATTCGCCAGCG
Organism: uncultured Granulosicoccus sp.; assembly: GCA_938016235.1. Taxonomy (GTDB): domain Bacteria; phylum Pseudomonadota; class Gammaproteobacteria; order Granulosicoccales; family Granulosicoccaceae; genus Granulosicoccus. The sequence continues at coordinate 964 of CALLPU010000151.1, forward strand.
ATGATTCACGGCGAGATGCCGAGAACCAGGGTGCGATGCATCACATTGCTTACCGGCAGCTGAATACCCACTGGGATGAACACGGTTGTCTGGAGATTCGTGCTCGGCTAACGCCTGAGCAAGGTGCACTGGTTATCAAGGCCATTGACGCCGCCGTGGAATCGCTCAAACAGACTGAACCGTCAGACGAAAGCGATAGTCATGCGCTGGAACTGGCTGAAGACGCTCCCGCGGGAGCGTATGGCATCGAAGGCTATGCACACTATCCACGACGCCGTGCCGATGCTTTGATGCTGATGGCGGACGCGTTTCTCAAAGACACCAAAGTGGCTTCATCTACTGATGATCGTTACCAGGTGGTTGTCCATGTGGACAGTGAAGTGCTGGCTCAGGAAGTCTTTGAAGTGTCAACGGGTGAGCCTGACTGCTACATCGAGAAGCAGGTGGCCTTGCCGGTTGAAACTGCGAGGCGTTTAAGTTGTAGCTGTAAAGTGGTTACAGCACTTACGAAGCAAGGCGAGCCGTTGAACATCGGGCGCAGTAGTCGGGCTATACCCACCGGTATTCGACGTGCATTAACCATACGCGATGGTTCCTGCCAGTTTCCCGGCTGCGATTGTCACACCCATCTGGATGCCCACCATATTGTCCATTGGGCGAATGGCGGTGATACCTCATTAGATAACCTCATCGAGGTATGTCATCACCATCACCAGCTATTGCATGAAGGGCAATTCTCGGTAAGGCGACATTCGAATGGTGCTTTGGTGTTCAACAGGCCAGATGGCACCCCTATCGAGTCTGCTTCAGCCTACGTAAGCAATCAACCTCGAACGCTACCACTCACTCATCAGCATCCCTGGTCTGCTTGTGGTGACACGATGGATTATTCAACAGCGTTGTATTGTGTGGCGTATGCCAATCGTGAGGCACACAAGGCTGCCGGCTGCCAGTCACGCAGCAGAGTTACAGCGTGACGGTGCCTTCAACAAGTATGTGCGTATGTCCGCCAATCAGTAGCTGATCATTGCGGTTGGCAATGAACACTCGGCCAACGCGATCAATGTTGGTACCTTGTGACACGATCATTGATTCAGGTAGCAGGCCGCGTTCCTTGAACCAGCAGGCCAGTGCGGCATTCAAGGAGCCGGTTATCGGATCTTCGCTCATGCCGCTCGACGGTGCCAGCATGCGTACCTCAAATTGGCATTCCGAACCTTCCGCATGCGCACCTATCAGGCCGATGGCCTTTTCATCCGGCCACTTCACCGACGCGGAGTCAACGGCCAGCACATCTGCAGCCGTTGCCAGGTGAAAGACTTGCCAGACGGGGCCATTGTCGAGTCTGGCGCAGTCAATGATCTGATGGTCTTCAAGAGACAGCTTGCTCATCAACCGATTCTTGTCGGCCTCGGCCAACGGTTGCAGAGTGGTTGGTGGTGCCACGAAAGCCGGTGCCTCGCCGTCCAATAGGATATCGACCAGCCCGATACCGCATTCCTGACGCACAACTCCAGCTTGCTGCGGTGTGCCACCCGTATGCAGCCATGCGGCGCAACTGCCCAAGGTCGGGTGCCCGGCAAACAGCATTTCCCGCGTGGGTGTGAAGATACGCAGACCATAGTCGGCATCGGGGTTCTCTGGTGGAACGATGAAGGTTGTTTCAGCCAGATTCGTCCAGGCCGCGAATGCTGCCATCTCATCATCCGCCAAGCCTTTACCATCGAGTACCACAGCGAGCGCATTGCCCTTTGTTGGCGTGCTGGTGAAAACATCGCATTGTATGAATGGGCGTTGGCGTGCCATAGGAAGCATCCGGTGACTCGTAAGCGTAGGGTCAACCTACCACAGCATCAGCTTCTATCTCGACGTCGTAGGGTCCTACGAGGTCGCTGACTTCAATCAGCGTATTAGCTGGCAGGTTGTCTGCGAAATATCGGCCGTGTACGCGAGACACGATTTCCCATTGAGTCGCATCTTTCAAATAGATGCGCGTTCTTGTGACGTCGTTGAGTGTGGCTCCCAGGCTCTCAAGACTGGCGGATATCTTGTCGAGTATGTAAACCACTTGCGACTGCAAGTCATTAGTACCGATAGCGCGATCAACTCCATGAGTGGCTGTTGTGCCGCTGATCATGACGTGATTCCCGTGCCGAATACCCCGGCTGTATCCGCAGATAGGCTCGTATTCACTACCACTACTGATACGCCAGCGATCGTTTCGGCCTGCTACTGCGGTCTTTTTGAAAACCGGTGGTAGTGCATCAAGATGATCGCGTAAATCTCCTGAGGCTGTTAAAAACGGCGGGCGTCGGTATTCCGTACCGCAATCGCCGTGGATTCTCTGCAGCGACTGTCGACACGCGTTTATGCGTTCATGATTTTCAGGTGTCAGTTTGAATGACAGGAGCGTCTTGTTAGCGTTCCGGTGTTGCTGCTCCATGAGTCTGGCACCCACAATGATGCCTGCCACGGCGGGTTGTTCGAGTACCCAGCGCGTGGCGATATTGGAGAGTGACACCTTATGTTCTTCGGCAATCTCGGCGAGGGTGCTCAATACTGACTGAAACGCATCCCAGCCACCCACCGCCTGAATGAATCGCTGGTACTTCATCTTGCTCCAGTCCGCTACCTCAGCTGGTTCGGATGCACCGAGCCATTTTTCACTCAGGAAACCACCCGCCAGTGTGCCGTAAGCCAGCAACCTGACATCGTTGCTCATGCACAGCGTGCTCATGTCGTCCAGCGCCCGTGCATCCAGCACCGACAGACATACCTGGTTCGTGGCAATGTCATGGCCGCAACTGAGTAGAACTCGCAAGTGATCGGTATCAAAGTTGGTGAGGCCAATGTGCTTTATCCAGCCCTCCTGTTTCAGTGTCATGAGCGTATCCATGACATCGATATAGCCGGGGTGGTCAAAGCTCCACCAATGCAACTGCAGCAAGTCTATAGTGTCGACATTCAATCGTTTACGCCGCTCGTCGATGCCGCGGCGAACGTGCGCTTCTGTGTATTCGTGAGGTTGTGGGCACCACTTGGTCAACAACTTGACCGCCTTCTCCTCGATCTGAGTGTGGGACAAACGCGCGCGGGCGGTACCGGCAATCAGTTCAGCACTGCCGTAATGGTCAGCCATGTCAAAGCAGGTGAAGCCATCTTGAATGTACTCAACAAGCTCATCTGCGGCTGATTCGCGGGGAAGTGCAGAACCTCCCCGCTCAAGATCGGCAACCTGCCACAAGCCAGTAATGATCGGATTACGCGTCAAACCGAGCGCTTGTGGAACATCCAGTGATTGCCTGCTACTCATGGTTAACGCTACTGGCTCAGTGTTGCAATAAAGGCATCAACGTCGGCGAGTGGAAAGTAGG
>CALLPU010000152.1 GCA_938016235.1 uncultured Granulosicoccus sp.
CCGATCGTTCTGATCGTTGTTCCCATTTTGCTGCCAACGGTTGAGGCACTCTCTGTACACGGTCTGGAGCGCTACGACCTTATGGTCTGGTTCGGCATTCTAGTGGCGGTGAACCTGCAAACGGCCTGGCTTTCACCACCGGTCGCGCTCTCAGCCTATTTTTTGAAGGGTGTGGTGCCCAATTGGGATTTGAAAGACATCTACCTTGGCATGATGCAGTTCATGCTGGTACAGCTTGTGGGCCTGGTACTGATCTTCGTGTTCCCACAGCTTGTACTTTGGCTACCTAAGGTAATGGGGGGATAGTCAATGCCCGCTCAATGGCAGTTGTCTGTTTTTTGTGCGCAGATCTCAGCAGGCCACTGATCACCTACCTTGCGTTACCGGGATGAAAACCTGCAACTGATTGCACATGCTGCAACGGTTGCGGGTTTTTATTGCCGGGTTATTTCAATTCCAATCTGTCCATTAATCGCTCATTCGAAGAAGGCTAGCTAATGCCTATGAAATACGAAGAAACATGCACATTGCCGTTGCAGGTATCTGCACTGGCGAGGCCGTTCATGCATGCCCGTCACTCTGGAAACATTCGCCGCAAGCTTGTTCAATTGGGAGCTACCTGTGCTTGATCAATTCCTCGGCTTTGGCCAAATCATCATTGCCGACCTGGTGTTGTCCGGTGATAACGCTCTCATCATAGGCATGGCTGCAGCCGGACTGGCACCGGACCTGCGCAAGAAAGCCATTCTTTACGGTATGGTGATAGCCGCTGTTCTTCGCGTTGTGTTTGCGATAGTGGCCACAAAACTACTGGGCATACCCGGTATCTACTTCATCGGTGGAATCCTGCTGTTCTGGGTTTGCTGGCGCCTGTTTTCGGAAATTCGCGAGCGCGTTGACGAACAGGCCGAACATGCGTTGGAGGCAGCCGCCGACGACAACGAAGGCTACACCGGCCCCCCGAAACGATCACTGTCTTCAGCGCTGATCTCTATCACCATTGCTGATGTGTCCATGTCTCTGGATAACGTACTGGCGGTTGCCGCCATCGCAGACGGCGACACGCGTCAGCTGGTTTTCGGGCTGGGCCTGGCTATCGTTCTGATGGCATTCGCCGCCACCATGATCATGAAGCTACTAGCCAAATACCCCTGGATTTCCTGGGCTGGACTGGCGGTATTGCTGTACGTCTCAGCCGACATGCTCTACCGGGGCGTATTTGATGAAAGAACCGGAATATTGGCCCTGATAACCTGACAAAGGCATGGCACTACCGGGGCAGCCGGTAGTGCCTTCTGCGGTGACTGCAGGTAACAACGCCACACAGCAGGTTGTTACGTCAATAACCGTATCCCAGGCGTGGTGTGTTCGCCAATCAGCTGACACAGATCGCTATTTCGAGGGAGCCAAATCGGTCTGAGCAAGATTTTTTCAATTGCTCACAGGGTATTTACCCTGCGATGCTTTAACAGACAGTAACAAGCGGGTACTCTAGATCGATACTTCGATTCAAAGATACCTGTTTGTGAAAGCACTAGTCTATACCGGAACTCAAAGCCTCGAATTTCGTGACGAACCCGATCCTGTCATGAACGAGCGGGATACGCTGGTAACGATCGAGGCTTCTGGTATCTGCGGATCGGATATGCACGCCTGGCATGGCCATGACGCCAGACGTGTACCACCGATGATTCTGGGGCACGAGCTCGCTGGTCGCATTGAAGGTGGCCCAAACCACGGACAACGCGTCGCCGTCAATCCACTGATCAGCTGCGGCACGTGTCGTGATTGTCGTGCCGGTGCACCGAACCTGTGTGCCAGTCGAGATCTCATCGGTCTGGGCCGTGCCGGCGGTTACGCCCAGCATGTCTCCGTTCCTACCGCCAATCTGTTTCCCATCGCTGAATCACTGAATGCCGTTCATGCCAGCCTGATGGAACCCACGGCAGTGTCGCTGCACGCCATACATCTCGCCGAGCGTGTGCTCAGCCGACCCATTTCAGAATGCCGCACACTGGTCATTGGTGGCGGTGCTATCGGTGCGCTGGCAGCCCTGATCCTTGAGAGCAAGGGTGCTCGTGAGATCGCCATCGCAGAAACCAGCAGCTCGCGAAGAAGTAGCTTGTCACGATTAAGCCAGGCATCGGTGTACGATCCACTGGGCGATCAGCTGCCACCCGACAACCACTTTGAATTGGTGATTGATGCTGTCGGCAGTGGCGCGACGCGAGCCGCTGCCAGCCAACTGACCCGAACCGGTGGGGTGATATCTCACATCGGTTTACAGGACAACGAACCCGGACTGGACACGCGCCGCCTGACGCTGCAGGAAATCAGCTTTATCGGCAACTACACCTATAACCAGACCGATCTGCAGGCGTCGCTGGATCTACTCACAGACGGTGCTCTGGGTTCTCTGGAATGGGTTGAAACCCGACCACTCAGTGAGGGGGCCACGGCCTTCGAGGATATCCATCACGCGCGCACGCCGTCGCCAAAGATTGTATTGCTGCCATGGTAGAAGACACATGCCACACGCACCCTACATCCTCGCGCTTGGTAACCACCATGCAACAACTGAAAAAGCCTGACAATGGCGCAGCGATCACAGCGCCAATCCGTAACCGCACTGCGATCAACCCGAGCCAGTGTTGCCTGTTATTCATGGCGCTGTGTTTGAGCAACACCGCCTGGGCGCTTGAGTTCCGTTGCGACGCACCAGGGGATATACGGTATTTGCGCGTGGACATACCGGGGCAGGAACGCTTGTGTGAAGTGAGCGTGCGCTACGAAGCCACGAGCGAAAGGCGCGTCATGTGGTATGCCGACAACGACACCATGTTCTGCTCTGCCAAAGCCTATGAATTACGCGACAAATACGAAGACCAGTGGGGATTTGATTGCAACCTGTGGCCCGACAGAGACGGTATCGATAATCTGTCTCCCACTCACCGCGGCATTCTCGACATACGCTTGAAGTCTCTGGTAGAACAGGGGCAGATCGCTAACCCTGCCTATACCGTCACAGCAGTGCGTGCAAAAGCCAGCACGCCGTTGGACGGCCTTCCCAGTGCACTGGCGATACAGTACTTCTTGTCAAACGGGGACGTAACCGAAGTCATCATGGATCAGGGTGACAACTGGACCGTGTTTGCCACCCTCGACAATCTCGCCACCCACGTCACGGGCGATGCGCCTGTCAGCTCAGCGCTGATCAACGCCATCACCGACAGTGGCGCACTTGAAGTGAGAACCGTCATCACCAGCGATACCCGTCAGCCCTGCCTTGGCAATCAGGTATTGAGCGTTGAAGCAGACAACCGTGTGCGCGCCAGGACGCCACACCGCTACCTTTGCAGCCCCGCCCTGAGCGCCGAGAACGACCCCGGGTAGGAGGCTGCCCTCAGTCACGGGAATTTCTACCGCGCAGCCTCCTCGACGAAACTCGCGGTTGAAGCGGTTAGTTGGCTAACACAGCCTGGTGCCATTCGGCACCGGTTCCTGTGGTGAAACCAGCACTATCGCACCGTCCTCTCTGGGCATTCCTGTCACGAGGCACTCGGACATGAAGGGACCGATCTGCTTTTTGGGAAAGTTGACCACCGCCATGACCTGCTGCCCTATCAGGGATTCGCGCCCATACAACTGCGTGATCTGAGCACTGGATTTACGAATTCCAATAGCCTCTCCGAAGTCGATAGACAGCTTCCACGCGGGTTGCCGAGCTTCAGGGAATTCGTGCACGTCAATGATGGTTCCAGCACACAACTGAACGCGCTCGAAATCGGACCACTGTATTTCTTCCATCGGTTTCTTCACCTTGAATAACACACGCGTCTGACGCGTTTCACAGCGTGGATGATAGCAAGCTCAAGTCTTCGCAAGATTTTATGGAGCCGGTTCAAATTCCTGCTACCGATGGTCTGCCATGCGCTCGATTAACCCGGTAACGGGCCGACACATCAGGTAACGCGTGCCAGTCAGGTGTTGAGAGCCGCTCAGGCTTCAATACGTGAGTAAGGCACACAGGCTCGAATAATAAAAACAACAAAGGCCATTAGCCCATGAAATCTGCCCGTATCTCCTTATTCACGGCCCTGGTGTGTGTGACGCTTGCCACTGCCTGCGCTACTGATGATCCAAACCGACGAGCCAAAACCGGCGCTGCCATTGGTGCTATCGCAGGCGGCGTTATCGGTAATCAATCCGACAGCAAGAACGGCAAGTACGTGGGTGTGGTTGTTGGCGCATTGACCGGGGCAGCCGTGGGCAACTACATGGACAAGCAACAACGCAAGCTGGAGCAACGTCTGGCTAACGAGCGCCGTAATCAGCAGATTGCCATTACCCGAGTTGACGAGGAAACACTGCGCCTGGATGTGCGCAGCGAAGCGTCATTCGACGTCAACAGCGCCACGATCCAGAGCAATTTCCGAGATAGCCTGAACACCATGTCTGAAGTGATCGGCGAATACGATCAGACAGCCGTGCACGTGATTGGGCATACCGACAGCACCGGCAGCCAGAGTTATAACCAGCAACTGTCTGAAAAGCGCGCCACCGCCGTCACTCGCTATCTCAGCAGAACCGGGGTGGATCGCAAGCGCATGCGTTTTTCCGGCAGAGGTGAAACGCGCCCACTGGATGTGAATACCACCAGTTCCGGGCGAAGCCGCAACCGCCGTGTAGAGATTTACTTGAAGACCATCGTCAAAGGCCGCGAGAACGAGGCATTTCGAGCCCCCATTTGAACCAGCCGCTCCTCTCTTGAAAGGATCGGATACTCAAGCGGCCGCTCTGCTTCAGAGCGGCCAGGAAGAAACGCGGAACCCATGGCCGCTCAGCCTGAGAGCGGCCAGAAGAACAGGATGGTCGGTACGCTGATCAATGTGATCAGAATCTCCAACGGCAAACCCATGCGCCAGTAATCGGTGAACTTGTAACCGCCAGGGCCCATGACCAGCGTGTTGCACTGGTGACCTATCGGTGTCAGAAAGGCGCAGGAAGCCCCCACCGCTACCGCCATCAGAAACGGATCGGCATTCACACCCAGCGCGTTTGCCATGGCGATACCCAGTGGCGCCATGACCAGTGCCGTTGCAGCGTTGTTGATCACATCAGACAACAACATGGTCACTACCAGCAAAAGAGTAAGGATAAGCGGAATCGACAAACCCTCAGTGACGGTGATCAGACCATCCGCCACCAGCTGTGTTGTTCCGGTGGTCGTTAGCGCATTCCCGACCGGTATCATTGCGGCCAGTAACACAATGACAGGCCAGTCGATATCATCGTATATCTGCCGGGCGGAGAGAATGCCTGTTAGCGTGTAGGCGCCAACGGCCAGGATAAACGCCACCGGTAGTGTCACCACACCAGCAATGCCTAAACCAATCGCGGCCGCAAAAATGCCACTGGCCAACGCAATCTTGCGGGTCCGATTCAGGTTGATGGGTCGCCTCATCAATGGCCACAGACCCAGCATGCCGAACTGCTGATCCACGGCATCCGTGTCGCCGTGCAGCAGCAGCACATCACCGGCTCTGAACACCTGTTGTCGCAAGCGCTGTGTTACCGGCCGGCCTTGTCTGGCCAAACCCACAAGGGCCAGCGTGCGACCCGTTTGGCGACGGATGAATTCCACGCCGCGACCCACCAGTGGAGAGTCGTTGCGCACGATGCCTTCAGCCATGATCTCGTTATCAGGAGACGGCTGAATGAAGGTCGGCGTCGCCGTGCTGCGAAGCTCCAGCCCATGCCTGTCCAGAAATGATTTCAGGTCATCCGAACTTGCGCGCAGTATCAGAATGTCTTCTTCGGCTATCTGATAGCCCGCCCGTACTGCACGGGCGAAACGACGTTTACCAGCAACACCGATGACTTCAACAGCATCCTCATCAAGACCATCGATCTCACCGAGCGTCTTGCCAACCAGCGTGGAACTGGCAGGCACCTGCGCTTCGGTCAGATACACACCGGCTGACAGCGAGGCCGCATCTTCCTTGAATTCCAGTCGCGCCCGCGGTATCAACCGCCAGCCCACGAGGGTAATAAACGCAAACCCGACAATGGTGATGGGCAGCCCGACCGGGGCAAAGTCAAACATACCGAAGGGCTCACCGGATTCCTTTGCACGAATGCTGGCCACGATGATATTCGGTGGTGTTCCGATCAGCGTCATCATGCCACCGAGCAAACTACCGAAGGCCAGTGGCATCAGAATCAGCCCGGGCGAGCGTTTGCGTTCTTGCGCTGTTGAAAGCGCAATGGGCAACAGCAGCGCCAGTGCGCCTACGTTGTTCATGAACGCCGAGGCTACCGTGACCACGGCAGTGAGCGCTGCGATGTGCAGGATCGGGGTTTCAGTCAGATGGCTGATTCGACTGGCGACCTCATCCACGACACCGGCGTTGCGCAATGCGCTACTGATGATAAGCACTGCCGCTACCGTGATCACCGCAGGGTGCCCGAAGCCTGCAAACGCCTCGTTGGGCTCCACCAGGCCTGCCACCGTGGCGCTCATCAACGCAAACATGGCAACCAGGTCATATCGCCACCGCCCCAGCATGAAGGCAATCAGTGTTAACACCAGAATGGCGCTGATCAATAGTTGAGGGGTGCTCATGGCGTGTCTGTCTCAATACCCGGAGGTGGATTGCATGGCTTTTGCATCTGTCATGAATAGGTCTGTTTTTACTCGATTTATTCCACAAGACGCATCAATTACCCTGCCATCATGGTCCATCCACACCCTGACGTTCAAGCCATCGGGCTTGATGTTGACCTTTCTGACACACTTGAAACCTCTGCTGCGAGCTTGCTGGGCACGCTGGACACCCATCTGAGCTTCGATGCGTCTCAACCGGGAAAGCATCATGGACACCTGATTCTTCCGTCTGGCGCTCACCATGATGGACAAGGCCACGTCAGATTGCCGGTTTGCGTGATTCGAGGAGAAACCTCTGGGCCCTGCATCACTCTGTTGTCCGGTGTGCACGGTGATGAATTCGAGGGGCCGTTGACCCTGCACCAGCTGGCACAGGAACTGTCCGCAGATCGCATTACCGGGTGTGTGACTCTGCTGCCCAGTCTCAACGTAGCGGGCCTGCAAACAGGGCTGCGCTGCTCACCGTTGGATAATCTGGATCTGGATCAGTGTTTTCCGGGAACTCCTGTCGGTACTATCAGTGAACGGGTGGCCTATGAAGTTTTCGAGCGATTCGTTCGCCCGGCCGACCTGGTCGTGGACTTGCGCTCGGGAGGCTCGTCGCTGCGCTTTGCAGCATCGGCCGCTGTCAGATTCAGTGCCGACCATACCGGGCAGAAAGCTGGCCGTTCCCGTCATGCCAAGCGGGATATACATCAGCAACAATCATGGGACCGACAGCAAACCAGCGAAGCGGCCATGATCGCCTTTGGAGCGCCCAATAGCGTCAGGCTCCCACCCAGCAAACGCAATAGTTGCCTGCAGGGTGCTACAGAAGCGGCGGCAACCCCCTATCTGCAGACCGAACTCGGGGGTGGTGGCAACGCCAGCGCCGAAACTCTGAGCATTGCCCATACCGGTTGCTGCAATCTGCTGCGTCACCTCGGTGTGCTGGACGGTGAGATACAGCTACGCGCCACGCGTATGCTCGAGGTGCGTGACGCCAGCTTTTACCTGCACGCCACCACGCACGGAATGTTGTGCCCTCACGCCAGACTCGGCCAGGAGATTTATCGAGGAGATCCGCTGTTGGCGATGGTCAATCTGGAAGACAGTGGAGCACCACCCCACCTGATACGGGTTCCTCGTAATGGTGTCTTGCTTGCGCTCAGAGATCGTGGCCCGACCAAACCTGGAGATCTGCTGGCTATCATTGCCGATGAAGTACACGGATAGCTGGCGTCTGTTCTGCTTTGATACGATAGGCGGAATCACCGCACAGACTACTCTTCGTTAAGCGGATACCTCAACGCGAACACTGCAATGCCGCTGTCGAAACCGTCCGTCTCAGTTGTCATCCCGACGCATAACCGGCTGTCATCATTATCAACGGCCATAGAATCTGTGCTGATTCAAACGAACCCGTGTTTAGAGCTTATCGTGGTGGACGATGGCTCAACCGATGGCACAAGCGCCTGGGTGAGCCGTCACTTTCCCCAGGTAGAACTGCTATCACAAGCAAACTTCGGTGTTTCACACGCCAGAAATCGGGGTATCGAAAAAGCCAGCGGGCAATGGATTGCTTTGTTGGATTCGGACGACAGGTGGTACGAAAACAAGCTGGAAGTTCAGGTAAACGCCATCGAATCGAATCCTAACTATCGCCTGTGCCACTGCGATGAACATTGGATCAGGCGGGGAAAACGCGTCAATCCCAAACACAAGCATCAGAAATACGGTGGCGATGTGTTCCAGCACTGCCTGCCACTTTGCGCAATCTCCCCGTCAGCGGTTTTGCTTCGACAAGACCTGCTGATGCAGGTGGGTATGTTTGACGAATCACTACCTGCCTGCGAAGACTATGACCTGTGGCTGCGTATTAGTTCGCAGGAGCCAGTGCTCTATGTCGATCAGGCATTGCTGGAGAAAACCGGAGGGCATGCTGATCAACTCTCACAGCGCTTCCCGGCCATGGACCAGTTCAGACTCCAGGCGCTGGCCAAGTTACTGCGCAGCGGCACGTTGAGCGAACAGCACGCCCAGCTGGCGCTACAGACATTCAGGGAAAAATTCACGATCTACAGCAACGGTGCCCGAAAGCGCAACCGCAGGGATGAGCTGCGGCTGCTCAACGACACCTATGCCGAGCTGATCGATCCACACTTTTTTGGGCAGGATTGAAGCAATGGCGGACAGGAACGTTTAAGGTATCTGTTCAACACTGAGTGAATTGATTGCAAGCCCATGCCCGCACTGGTTTTTCGCCTACGCAATGTTCCAGAAGACGAGGCCGAAGCCATTCGCTCGCTGCTGGACGACAATCACATACAGTGGTACGAAACATCGGCAGGCAACTGGGGTATTGCCATGCCGGGTATCTGGGTCAACGACACCGAAGACATGCCCAGAGCTCGCTCATTGATTGACGTCTACCAACAAGAGCGGTCGACCACCTTGCGCTCACACTACCAGCAGGAGATGGAAGCTGGCGATGCTCCAACGATGATGCATCGCTTCAAGCAACACCCACTACGCACCATCGGGATTTTTGTGTTCTGCCTCTTCATTCTCTATGTTTCCATCAATCCGTTTCTTCAGATGATCGGCTATTCAAAAACCGGGTAACACACTGCGTCCTTTTCGCGATTTCTGGCGACAACGGATGTGTTGTTACAAACCACACACCAACCCAAGGCCGCAACTACAACACGAACGAGGAATTTATGAGCAACCTGATTAACAGACGTACTGTGCTAAAACTGATGGGCGGCACTCTGGCCGCACCTTTTGTCCTGAAGCATGCGGGAGCCGCCAATCGCAAGATCAAGGTCGGCGCACTACGGTTCACATCGCACTCAGCCAGTTTTGTGGCTTTCGAGCGCGGCTACTTTGCTGATGCAGGCCTGGATGTTGAACTGAAGTTTTTTCAGGCCGCTCAACCCATGGCTGTCGCCATAGCCTCCGGCGACATCGATTACGCCGTCACTGCCATATCAGGCGGATTGATCTCACTGGCACAGAAGGATGCTATACGGGTTATTGGCGGCGCACTCTCTGAAGAGGCCGGCATAGACGGACAAAAGATTCTCGCCTCTGACGCCGCCTATCAGGACGGTGTTACCACGCCGTCGGCGCTGGATGGAAAATCGTTCGGCATGTCTACAGCCGGTTCATCCTTTCACTACATGGGCTCCAGAATTGCCGCTCAGGAAGGTGTTGAGATGAAATTCAAGCCGCTGCAGAAAGTGGGCGCGATCATTGGCGCACTCAAATCGGGACAGATAGATGCGTGGTCGATTGTGCCGCACATTGCCAAACCGCTGGCAGGCTCTGGCGCGGTCCATATCATTGGCAACGTCAGTGATTACCTGCCGGACTATCAGGTCACTACCGTGTTCACCTCCAGGAAGAATGCACTGGAAGAACGTGAAATGAGTGAGGCGTTTCTGAACGCGTTTTCACAAGGTATTGACGACTACACTGCCGCAATGATCGATAAAACCGCCGACGAAGACGCGATGGTGGATCTGATCCACAAGTATGTATACGCCGATAGAGAACGCGCAAAGGCGGCACCTTCGATTATCAATGGCACCATGCGATTGAACAAGGGAGCTGCACTGAACATGGCATCCGTTACCGATCAGCTGGCATGGTTCCAGAGTGAAAATCTGGTTGATAGCGATATCAGCATCGATCAACTGGTAGACGCCTCCTATGTAGACATCACCGGCCAATAGCCAAACCCGGTATCGTATAAAACCATGGAAATTCGGCTTGAAGGCGTTAGCCATCATTACGCTGATATGGAAGTCCTGCGGGATATCACACTGGATATACCGCAGGGCAAAATCGTTTGTATTGTTGGCCCTTCTGGCTGTGGCAAATCCACATTGCTACGACTGATAGGCGGCCTGGAACAGGCCACGGGCGGACGAATTCTTCAAGTCGGCGATGCTCCGGCAGATTGCCTGAATCCTCTGACGTATATTTTTCAGGATTTTGCGTTACTACCCTGGCGTACGGTTGCAGGCAATGTCTCATTGGTACTGGAGGATCATGGCATCAGCGGTCAACAGGCCAACAAGATCATTGATGATGTGTTGAACAGAACGAATCTGCAGAGCTTCAGACACGCCTGGCCCAGACAGTTATCCGGTGGCATGAAACAACGTGTGTCCATTGCACGCGCACTGGCCGTGAATCCTGCAGTCATGCTGATGGATGAACCACTCTCCGCACTGGACAGCCAGACGCGAGAGTTGTTGATGGATGATCTGATTGGGTTGTGGACGGCCACACAGTTCACTGCCGTGTATGTCACACACAACCTTGCCGAGGCCGTGCGCCTGGGTCATCACATTGTTCTTCTCTCACGCCGGCCGGGCCGCATCAGCGACATCATCTCTCTGGACATGCCGCTTAATGAGCGACATTTTGGCGATCCTGTGCTGGAGGCGCAGCAGGCACGCCTCTGGACAATGATGCGAGACGAGGCCAGAGCCGCCGATGCCGAGCTGCTCCATGGATAAGTCAAACCCTGTTGCAAGCGCGGTTAAATTTCGTGGTGGAGGCTTTGCGCCCACGCCATTGCGTGGCGTAGGCGCGCTGGTGTTCTTCGCCTTGATCGCGTTTGCAGAATTCGGAACACGCAGTGGCTTCATCTCTGCGTTGACGTTACCGCGACCGTCTGATGTTCTGCTCACGTTCAAGGAGCTCTACACCTCGGGGCTGCTGTGGAAACATCTGCTTCCCTCACTGACCAGGCTGGCTGTTGGCGCTGCACTGGGTGTCAGTGCTGGCATTTGTGTGGGTGTGGCCATTGGTCTGTTCTCGCTGGTAAGGGCCGGGCTTGTGCCAGTGGTTGCCGCAATATTTCCTATTCCAAAAATCGCCCTTCTGCCCTTGTTTGTTATCTGGTTCGGCATTGATGAAGGATCCAAGTACGCATTGATTGCCTTTGGCACCTTCACACCCACGGTCGTTGCAACCTATGGTGCGGTGGACAATGTGGATCGAACACTCATCCGCATGGGCCAGAGCTTTGGTTTGTCGTGGTTCTCTATCGTCAGAAAGATAGTGCTTCCCGGTGCCATGCCAGGCATCCTGTCCGGCTTACGGATCAGCCTGGCGATCGCTATCATCCTGCTGGTGGCCGCCGAGATGTTGGGCGCTGAATATGGCATTGGTGCCTATATTCTCGAAGCCGGTGCGCTCTATGATCTGGAGCGTCTGTTTGCAGGCGTTGTGATCCTCTCCGTTATCGGCGTCATTGTCAGTGCCACACTTGGTTTACTGGAACGACGCCTGCTGGACTGGCGGACCTGACAAACTACAAGCCTTACAAGCCTGTAATCACAACGTAATGTTCAGCACACCCTTCCGGCCTGTTACTCGCAACAGCTCATCAGCTACTCGTTGCGCCGTTGTTCGATGTAACGGGTAACAACGCGGCGCCCTGTTGTACAACCTTGACTATTGTCCATTACAGCGGGGTGGGTCTTTTAAGTTTTGTTTCAGGTTGGGAGGCTAGTGTACTGAAAGCTATCAAACGTTCATTCAGAGACACTCAAAAGCGGCTATTCAAGGCGGCGTTCGCCGGTGATATCGGGCATATCGCCAAGAACGCTAACGCAGAAGAGTCGCTTTTGAGTGACTCCCTTCGGGCGACTCGCTGAATGAACGTTTTATAACTTTCAGTGCACTTGCCTCCACGCACTTTTACAGGGCTGTAGAAAACGTCGTCCAGCTCTAACAGGTAGTTGGCCAAGTTCGTTTGCTGATACGACGCAGAGTATCAAGCTTGACTGTCTTGATCACTCTTGCGACTGCTTGTGGCCTGGTGCGTCATCTGAATCCACAAGAGAGAGTCATGCGATTACTGATACTCACGTTGTTTGTGTTGATGCTAAGCAATACCCCTGCACTGGCTGACAATCAACGACCTTCCATCGTCAAGAACGTAAACGCCAACGCATTGAGCGACAATGCCGTACGGGTCAGCTGGAACAAGCCCTGGGATAACGTTGCCGTGGTGGGGTACAACATTTACCGAAATGGCGCCTACTTCGCCACCCTCTACAACGCCACCAATTACCTCGACAGAAACCTCAGAGCCAATACCACCTACCGATACGCCATTGTCGCGTTTGACAAAGCCCGTAACTACTCTGTGTTGTCATCAACCGCCAGTGCGAAAACGGCCGGTGGTAGCAGGACGGTGGCATCCGCGGCCAGTGCCGCGCCGCCTCCGAGTAATGGCCGACCCAATGCACCAACTGGCTTGAAAGCCGAGGTCAGGAACGCCAGCACCGCCAGGCTTGTCTGGAACAAACCATCCGGCTCGGTAGAAGGCTACAACATCTATCGCAACGGGCGTTATCTCTACACGGTTCGTTCAACCACGCAATACTCGGCAACCTCGCTGAACAGCAACCAGGAGTATCGCTTCGCCGTGGTGGCCTTCAATGGCAATCGTTACTCGGTCAAATCCAGTGAGATCCGTGTCAAGACTAGCGGCAGCTCTACCACAACCACTCAGGCTAACAGCAGCGCTAGTTCAAGCGGCTCTGTCCCTGAGGGCTACAAACTGGTATTCAATGATGAGTTCCGCTCACGCAGGCTGGACGCATCAAAGTGGAACTCGCGTTATCGCTGGGGACCGAAATGGACGATCAACAATGAACAGCAATATTACGTAGACAGACTTTCGGATCCCAACTTCGGGCACTCACCGTTTGACTTCGACGGTGAGCACATGACCATAACGGCAACCAGAACGCCCGGGCACCTGCGTTCAAAAGCCAATAACAAGGCCTATCTGTCAGGCGCATTGACCACCTACCGTAAATTCAAGATGCGGTATGGCTATGTCGAGATGCGAGCGAAATTGCCCAAGGGTCAGGGATTGTGGCCTGCATTCTGGTTGCTGCATAATCACGAGAATGGCAAACGCCCGGAAATCGATGTGGTTGAGCTGATTGGCAATCGCCCCTGGATCGCTTACCAGACGTATCACTACTACGACAACTGGTCGCTCAGATCAACACCAAGCTACGAAGCACGAGGCCCCGATTACTCACAGGCGTTTCACACGTATGGAATGAAGTGGGAGCCTGGGCGAATCACCTGGTACATCGACGGAGAAGCCACCAACACCTACTCAAGTGGCAATGTATCGAACGAAGAT
>CALLPU010000153.1 GCA_938016235.1 uncultured Granulosicoccus sp.
GAAGCATCTTTGAAGTACCCGGCGAAAGCCACCTGTTTCCCAGAACGCTCGGTCGTCGTGCCATCGAAGATCAATTCGACCGCCCCGTCTGATCCCTCGTCGCCTTCCTCCTCGATCAGCGGCAGCACCACCCGAGTCAACAGCTTGGACGTTTCCAAGTACTGTCCTATCGACTATATTGCCTAATAGAATTGACCATCAGTCTTTACTCAATACCCAGCGAAACAACACGCACAACATGCCCACTGTTGAAGAATCAATTGGATCCTGGCTAGTACAACTCGGGATCACACATGTCTATGGAATTGGTGCTGTACCCATGCATGAGACCTTTAGGCACTGTGCAAATGCAGGCTTGGTTCTCGTTGCCACTCGAGAACAACGAGCAGCAGTGCTGATGGCAAGCTGCCATAATTATCTGGCTGGAGAACAGGTAGCTTGCACGATCGTATCCATGGGACCTTCAGCGGCCAATGCGATTACAGGCGCACTTGTCGCAAAGGGAAATCAATGGCCAGTCATGATCATCGGTAACACTCCTGCTCGTGATGCATTTTTTGCCGGCTCTTTTCAATCGTTTGACGCAGTGTCTACCATGGAGCGCGCCACCAAACTCGCGACCCAGATAAACAAACGAGAAGATTGTCAGCGCACTCTTTCAACTGCCTACACTACGGCAAATTTCGGACCGCGTGGTCCAGTTTACGTTGACTTTACGACGACCATTCTGACGCAGAGCGCAACATCTCACCCAGTCAGTGGTGCTGCAGCTCCAGTTGAAGAATACGCAGACGAATGTCTCGCGGAATTAGCTCACGCAATTTCCAGTGCAAAGAGACCTCTAATGCTCCTTGGTCAAAATATTCGTTGGAATGATGATTATCTAATCATGCAGTGGATGGCAGAACGATATGATTTGGTATTTACTACTGTACCCATGTCTAGAGGCTTTCTATCTGAGACACACCCGCATTGCGTCACAAGAAACTCCACGGAGGCTCAAGCTGAATCGGATCTTGTCATCGTAATCGGTGGAGCACTTGATTGGAAATTCCGTTTCGGTGTTGCCATAAACCCTGCAGCAAAGATTTTTCAAGTGGGAGCCGACCCTCTATCTCCTGCGTTCCACAGAGACGTAAAGATTGTGGAAAGCTCCGTGATTCGACTTAAAACTGCATTTGAGGCGCATGAAGCGTTATCAAGCAACACAAGGAGAGACAAGAACTGGATACAGGCAATGCATCAACGCCACAAAGAGTTCTTAGCTCACGCTCTGGAAATAGGGCATACGTCGAATGGCACCATTAACAGCTATTTCATTGCAATGTCGGCTTCTCGTGTTGTGTGCCCCACTACTCTTTTCATTCTGGATGCCAATGTCACGATGCGGGCATCAGACCTTGTCCTGAATCCTGAGTTGCCACTTACTCACCTGACTGCCGGACACACCGGACTGATGGGCGGAGGAATACCCTATGGCATCGCAGCTTTGATAGAAGACGCCAGTCGGTCTGTGATTGTTATATGTGGCGACTTTGCGCTCGGGCAAAGCGCGATGGAATTGGAAACCGCTGCAAGACTAAATTTACCTTTAGTCGTATTATTGGCAAATAATGGTGCCGGCAGTGGAGGCGTGTATGAGTTCCCTGAATATTCATCCAGCTTCACCAAATTCTATGCAGAGAGCGATTACAAATTACTTGCCCGTGCTTTCGGAGGTGAGGGAAAGTCTGTAGAAGACGCCCATGTACTGCCAGCAGCGATAAATGAGGCGATAGAAACAGCGCAACTACAGAAAAAACCCTACCTACTGGATATCAGAATTACTGACACATCAGGGATGCCTCCGCGCTTATGACGACCAACCGCATCCCCAGTCACCCACTATCGCACCTCCATATCATAAAACAATGAACTCGGTACGAAATGAAGAAACGCTTGTAAGCCTGTTGCTAGAGGCTGCTGCGAAACATGCAGATAAAGTAGCACTATTCAATGCTGAAGGAAAAGGGACATCGTATGGCACGTTACAGACCAACGTTGAGGAACTAGTAAAACAACTGGCGCAGTCTGGATTTGAATCCGATGATGTCGTTGCCGTGATTTTGCCCGATGGCAGCTTGATGGTTCAGGTCATATTAGGCTGTATGCAGCATTGCGTGTGTGCGCCCCTCAATCCTGAATACAGCCAAAGCGAATTCGAGCAGTATCTATTAGCACTGAAAGCCACGATTATCCTGACCGACCAAACGATTAGTCGTGCTGTACACCAAGCCGGAGTGGCATTGAACATTCCCATCGTCACACTGACAGACACTGACGACAATCTCATCCTGTCACCGTTGTGCTC
The DNA here is from genome assembly GCA_938016235.1 of uncultured Granulosicoccus sp. GTDB lineage: Bacteria > Pseudomonadota > Gammaproteobacteria > Granulosicoccales > Granulosicoccaceae > Granulosicoccus. The sequence goes on from CALLPU010000153.1 coordinate 2,351, forward strand.
ACCCCTACCAAAAACCAATAGTCAGGTGCTTCCCAATGACACAGCTCTTCTGCTGTTTTCGTCAGGCACAACCGCCGTCCCTAAGCTGATTCCATTAGCTCATCACAGCATAGGAATCACCGCTAAGACAATAGGTGAGCATCTGACACTCACCTCACAGGACAATACAGCATGCGTGATGCCCATGTTTCATGTACACGGGCTAATCGGCTCTGTTTTCTCCACACTGATCAGTGGCGGCAGTGTGCTTTGCTTTTCGAAATTCTGTGAAACGCAGTTCCTCAACGCCCTGGCTCGGAAAGAAATCACCTGGTATACCGCTGTGCCTGCTGTTCATCAGATTGTTTTGGATGCGCATCAGAGAAACCCCGACACATTAAGTAGTCATCAATTAAGGTTTGTACGCTCGTCATCCTCACCGCTTAGCCCTGACAAGATGTCCGCACTGGAGTCTGTTCTTGGAGTGCCAGTAATAGAGGCATATGGCATGACAGAATGTTGCCATCAGTTGGCAAGCAATGCGCTTCCTCCCGACATTCGCAAACAAGGGTCCGTTGGCAGAGCTACTAACTGCACAATAACGATTCTAGACGAAGATGGCGACAGAATTGACTCCCCGGGAATAAGTGGCCAGATTGCCGTATCTGGTGGTGGAGTAACATCAGGTTATCTCAACAACGTTCAGTCCGACATCGGTGAATTCGGGCTGTTAACCGGAGATATTGGCCACTTCGATGAGGACGGGTCTCTATTCATTACCGGAAGACTGAAGGAAATCGTTAACCGCGGGGGCGAGAAAATCTCACCAGCCGAAGTAGATCTGCAATTAGTGGCGCATCCTGATGTGAAAAGCGCTGCGTGTTTCGGGGCGGCTCATGAAACGCTGGGTGAAGTACTGATTGGTGCAGTAGTGTCATGCGCGAATACCGAGCTAACAGAAGCGGATGTCAAAAATTTTGTCAGTCTTCGTGTCGCTAGACACAAAGTTCCAGATCACATTGTATTCGTCAATGAGATACCCACGACATTAACAGGCAAACCTCAACGAGGTGTTCTGGCCGAACGATTTTCAAAAGCACATATTGATGAGATTAACTCCAGCTCCAGTGAAATGGAGGTGCTTGTTGCGAGCATCTGGAAGTCGGTTTTATCCGCTGACAGCATCGGCCTGGAGCA
>CALLPU010000154.1 GCA_938016235.1 uncultured Granulosicoccus sp.
GTAGTCCACCAGGACCTGACGATTGGTTTGAGGAGCTTCTACAATAATCGTACTGCCATCGAGTGCCGGGAAGGTGCCGCCACCACCGGCTCGATAGTTGTTGGTAACCACCACGAAGTCCTGCGCCTCATCAATAGGCTCACCGTTGTAGGTCAGGTTAACGATGCGATTGGCTGAGTCATCGAGCAGCTCACCCTTGTCCCCGTAGCGCGAAGGCTGTGTGACATCAATATGGTAGCTCACACCGTCAATGACATCAAAATTGTACGATGGATGTGTATCGCTGATCAGCGCCTGCATTTCGGTCGAGGTTGGATCTATCTGATTGAATTGGGCCGCTGAACGCTCCAGCCACTCTCTGACCTGAGCGCCGGTCAGTTTCACCAGCCGGGCCGTATTAGGGTAGATGTAAAGATCAGCCACGTTGCGAATCGCGATCTCCCCTGCTGCCAGATCTGTAAAGTATTCAGGGCCTCCACGCCCACCAGCTTTGAACGGTGCACCCGCGGACAATACCGGCAAGCCTTCAAACTCGGTACCCTCAATCACTTTTTCGCCATACCAGGCCTGTGCATTGTTGACGATCTGAATGGAAGGGTCGTCTTGCACCAACGCGAAAAAGCTGTTGATCGGTGATGTTATCGTGCCCACCGGCTGACCGACCCAGTCGATGGTGCTGTCGTGCTCGCTCTTTACGGCATCCACAATATCCTGCTGCGAGCCAACCACTGCAATACTGGTACGCCCTTCGCGACGAAAAATGGCGCGATTCTCCACGGCACTGTCTGACACCATCCAGCTGTCGCCTTCCTGGCTCAGGGTCAGGTCGATGATGCCCAGATGACTCCCCCAGAATCCCGGCATGACTGACGGCACGCCGTGAAGCGTGCCTTTTTCAAGATCCGCTCCTGGAAAATCCGTGTACGCTTCAGATGGGAATACCGTGTGCGCGTGGCCGAACAGAATGGCATCGATACCCGGTACCTGAGCCAGCTCAGCCGTTTCATTCTCACGCAAGCCCTCCGGGTGTGATTCTGCGATTCCACTGTGCGGGATGGCAACCACGATGTCTGCACCGGCTTCACGCATCTCTGGCACCAGCGCCTCTGCGGTTTCCACGATGCCGCGGACCGTCACGCGGCCTTCCAGATGCCCTTTATCCCAACTCATGATTTGCGGTGGCGTAAAACCGATAACGCCCACTTTCAAATCGTGCCAGGAGCCTTCCTCGTCCATGACGCGCCTGTCCAGAATCACATACGGCTGTATGTAGTGCTTGTCGTTACTGGTGTCATCGTCCGCGTCTACCGAGTAAACGTTTGACAGCACATAAGGAAAGTTGGCACCGCTCAAGGATTTGAGCATGAATTCAAGACCGTAGTTGAATTCGTGATTACCAATATTGGCAGCATCGTAGCCGAGCAGATTCATGGCTTTGAACATCGGGTGCACTTCGCCGTAGCTCAGCCCCCGAGAACGCGCCATGTAATCGCCCATGGGATTGCCCTGTATGAGATCACCATTGTCAAACAGCAAGCTGTTGCGTGCTTCGCTGCGAGCATCACGAATCAGTGTTGCTGTTCTTGCCAGGCCGAAGTCATTAACTTCAGAATTCCGGTAATAGTCGAAATTCATCGCATGCATATGCAAATCGGTTGTCTCCATGATGCGCAGTTTGACATCGGCAGCCAGCGCAGTAGAGCTTAAGATCATGCTGGCAAGGCCAACGGCGACAGCCGTCTTTACTGGGGTCAGTCGAGGGAGATGTGCAGGATTCATGAGGCAAGTTTCTCTTGTTGGACGGTTTGGGCAGTGTACGTTGGATACTGACTCCTTGAGTTTACACACCCTTCTCCTCTGGCCAATACAGGCGCATGGGATTATCAACCAGCAACTTCTGCTGAAGTACGGCGTCGGTAGCGATATGGGGAATGACGTCAACCAGCAAGCCATCGTCTGGCATGTGACTCGTAAGGTTCGGGTGTGGCCAGTCTGTTCCCCACAACACGCGATCCGGAAAGCGCGTCACGATCTGGCGGGAGAACGGCACCACATCACGGTAGGCTGCCGGTTCGCCGTTCAACGCCTCAGGGCCGGATACCGATAGCCGCTCCGGGCAGGAAACCTTGCACCAGATATTCTCGTTCTCCTCCATCAATGTTTGAAACAGTGAGAATTCCGGACCCTCAACCGGCTGTGTGACATCGGGCCTGCCCATGTGATCAACCACAACCGGGGTTGGCAATCCGGCAAAGAACGCCTTTAGATCAGGCAGATCTGCCGCTTCAAAGTATACAACCACATGCCACCCCAGCGATTTGATCTGATGAGCGATTTCCAGCAACTCTTTCTGGGGTGTGACATCCACCAGTCGTTTTACGAAATTAAACCGCACGCCTCTGACGCCCAGCGCGTGCATTTGCTCAAGAGCATGATCGGTTATGCCACGACGGACCGTGGCAATCCCTCGGGCAAGACCCTTGCTGGCCACACACGCGTTCATCATGGCCGTGTTGTCAGCACCATGGCACGTGGCTTGAACGACCACATTGCGCGAAATACCCAGGTGATCACGGAGCGCGAATAATTGCTCGGCACTGGCATCGCACGGTGTGTATTTTCGTTCGGGCGCAAACGGGAAAACACTCCCCGGTCCAAAAACGTGGCAGTGCGCATCCACAGCACCTGCCGGCATGCGAAAAACCGGCGTTGACGGATTGGCATACCAGTCCAGCCAGCCTTCTGTCTTGCCGTAGTGACCCGCCAGAGTATTAGTCGACATAACGAAATCCAGCTTTTTCCAGAGGCTCACGCATGTTGTACAGATCTAACCCGAGAACACCGGCAGCAAACTGCTCACGCTTTGACACTTCATTGGACTCACGGGCAGCGGCGGCAGCTGCCACAGCCGCTGCCTTATCGGCAGGCACCACAACCACGCCATCGTCATCGCCGATCACCACATCGCCCGGACTCACCAGCGCCCCGGCACAGACAACCGGCACATTGACCGACCCCGGAGTTGCCTTGATGGTGCCGCGCGCACCGATGGCTTTACTCCAGACGGGAAATGGCATTGCGGTCAGTTCTTTCACATCGCGTACACCACCATCAATGATCAAGCCGGTTGCCCCGCGCGCCTTGAAGGATGTGGCAAGAAGATCACCGAAATAGCCATCCGTGCAACTGGTGGTAACCGCCGCAACTACCACATCACCCGGCTGGATCTGTTCAGCTGCCACGTGCAGCATCCAGTTATCGCCCGGTTGCAGCAGGACAGTCACCACCGGCCCGCAGCAATAAGCGCCCGTAAATATAGGCCGCAAATACGGCTGCATGAGGCCAAGACGACCCAGCGCTTCATGCACCGTTGCTACGCCGAATCGCGACAGCGCCTCCACGGCTTCTTTATCAGCGCGATGGATATTCCGGTAACACACACCCAGTTCTGACTGTTTCATGAGACGTCCGATTTAGTGGTCAGTCCAATTGATAATGTGGTGTTCAGCGAGTCTGTCTTTGTTCGTGGCAAGGCACCCGTTCGAAGGCCTATCGGGCATACGTCGAGAACGGGCAACGCCGGCACGGACGAAGACAGACTCGCCCGCAGGGAGGCTGCCGGCGGCCACCCTGACTGCGTTGCGTTCGCTTGACGTATGCCCGATACGCCTGCGCAAACGCGCCTTGCAGGGCAGCCGCTGGCAACCTCTGAACTCCACATTATCAACTGGACGGACCACTAGTTGCCAGCCTGGTTGCCAGACGCCTGCAGTTTTCCGCGAT
>CALLPU010000155.1 GCA_938016235.1 uncultured Granulosicoccus sp.
GGACACCGCGCTTCAGGTACGCGCCGTTGTCTGGTAGGTTATCGCAACACAGGATCGTAAACGGTGGAAGGCCCGCTGTGTATCGGCGCTGCAATGCCCGCACAATAAAACCGATGACTCCACGAGGTGATTGAGCGTGAATCAGATCATGCGCAATGATCGGACAGTCTCTGTCGATCAAACCGGTCGCCCGGTTAATGCTGTAGCCCTTTTCAGTGACCGTTACGCTAACGATGCGAATGTTGGCAGAACTCAGGGTATTGAGCAACCACTCGGGGTGCAACGAGGCTGCAATGCCCTGTTGAATACTGGCGATGACCTGCGATGATCTGTGTTGCGGATGATTCACCATCAGGGTGTAGAGACCATTCTGCGCATTTAACTGTTCGGGAATAAGGGTGTCCCGAAGGCTGGCTGCCACAATCCGCCAATCGCCACCGGCTGCTCTCATGGCAGCATCGGTATAGAACGCCTGATGTGATCGGTGAAATGCGCCCAGACCCAGATGCACGATGCCTGCGCCATGTTTGGATGGATCATAGGTCGGTCGCTCGACAGAAACTGGCAACGCATCAAGGCTGTCCAACAACGGTACGCTCATGCGTGAACGGTACGGCTGTGAGTAAGTGCTGTAATGATGCCGCGCAGCTCTGCCAGCCCGCGAAGCCTGCCAATGGCCGGGTATCCCGGTTGTGTTTCTTGCTCAAGGTCGGTGAGGATTTCCAGACCGTGATCCGGTCTGAACGGAATGGCGCTATCGGCTCTGCCAGCATCCTTGCGACGTTGCTCTTCAGCGAGCAGGGCTGCAATAACCGCCACCATGTCTGTGGCGCCCTCAAGATGCGCAGATTCGTGGAACGAGAGCCTGTAGCCAGCCGATTCTCGCTGAATATTTCTCAGGTGTACAAAGTGGATTCGATTCCCCAGCCGGCCCACCATACCCGGAAGATCATTGTCCGCTCTGACTCCAAGTGAACCGGTACACAGGGTGATGCCGTTCGCTGGAGAATCCACAGCGTTGATCAGTAACCGGTAATCCTCTTCGGTGGACATCACACGCGGTAAACCGAGTAAGGAGAACGGAGGATCATCGGGATGACAGCACAATCGTACGCCTGCTGCTTCGGCGACCGGTATGACAAGTTCAAGAAATTCCTGTTGATTACGCCGAAGTCTGTCGGCTGAGATGCCGTCGTAGAGAGCCAGCTGCTCCCTGAGCTGATCCAGTGAATAGCCTTGAGCCGCACCGGGCAACCCACACACAACGTTTTGCGCCAGAGCGTCAGCAGCCGCTGAATCCATGCGGGAAAATCGGTCTGCAGCGTGGCTCACTATCTCTTCCGGGTAGTCACTGGCAGCCAACGCTCTTTGCAGTACGTGGATATCAAACGCCGCAAAATCCACAACGTCATAGCGCATGCACCTTGCGCCATCGGGTAACTCGTAGGACAGATTCGTACGGGTCCAATCCAGCACCGGCATGAAGTTGTAACAAACTACCTGGACACCACAGTGCGCCAGGTGACGAAGGCTTTGCTGATAGTGAGCAATATGTTCGCGCCATGGCCCGCTTTGTCTTTTTATGTGCTCTGAAACGGGCAGGCTTTCAACCACCTCCCACGTCAATCCGCTGTGGCCGCCGTTGGTAGCGGTGGCAATGCACTGTTGCCTTTCTTCAATCTCATTCACGCTCCACAAGTCACCGGTTGGGATGTGATGCAGAGATGACACAACACCCTGCACGCCAGCCTGCCGCATGTCATTGATTGACACGCTATCTTCCGGTCCAAACCAGCGCCAAGTCTGTTTCATTTTTCACGGTACCTCTATGGCCAAAATGTGCATCTCTGAGGTGTGTTCTCGCCCTGCCTTGAACACACTGTAGCTTCCCGCTGCGCTCTCGTGTACTCTAGCTACTTGTATGGAAGTAGGCAAGCTGGTTAAGGCGGCTTTCTAATGGCTCTGATTCTCGAAGATCTTGATCTGTGGAAACTGGACTCCCTGGTGGCTGTGAATCGCCAGCTCAGGCTCCTCTTGCGCAGCAGGATCATTCGCAATGATCTGAAACCCGATGACAAGATTTCGGAGCCAGGCCTGGCCAGGCAATATGGCGTGAGTCGGCAACCCGTCCGTGAAGCTTTTATTACCCTGGCTCATGAAGGGTTGGTTGAGATTCTGCCGCAACGCGGCACCGTGGTTTGCCGGATAGACTACGAAGCAGTGCTGGATTGCCGCTTCATCCGAGAAGCCTTTGAAGCCGATGTGATGGGAAAGCTGACGAGCAAACCCAATGATCAGCTGGTCGCGAATCTGCGCAAGCAAATCCGGGCGCAAAAACGTATTGGCCGCCGCAAACCCGGCCACTTCATGGAGCTGGATGAGAAGTTCCACCGAACGCTTGCTGATGCGGCAGGCCTCAAGCGTGCCTGGGATTTTATTGATTCAACCAAGGCGCAAATGGACCGGGTTCGATTCCTGTCCAGCGAGGAATTTCCGATCACACGTTTGATTGATCAGCACACGCAGATCGTTGATTGCATCGAACAACAGGATTCGGCAGGAGCAGAAGAAGCCGTACGGAATCATCTACGGGAGATTCTTCAATCACTGCCGAAAATTCATGCTCTGTATCCCGATCATTTCGATCATTTTCGAGACACAGAGTTTTAGTCAATCACTCATACAATCAGGAGAGTCACTAGTGAGCATTACAACAACGGTAAAACGCATGGTACTGGCTGGAGCCTTTGCCGCACTGAGTTCCACACCGGCCATCAGTGCAGAGATGACACTAAAGCTCGGTCATCTGGCCAATGACCAGAATGCGTGGCATCTGGCCTCGGTCAAATTCGGTGAAGAGCTGGCAGCACTCACCGACGGGCGCATAGAGGTCCAGGTATTTCCCAACGAATCACTTGGGAAAGAAATTGATTTGATTAACGGCATGCAGCTGGGTACCGTGGACATGACCATCACCGGGGAGAGCCTTCAGAACTGGGCTCCCATGGCAGCGCTACTGGCCGTTCCGTACGCCTATAAATCACTCGAGCATATGGACGAAGTGGCTGGCGGTGAAACCGGTGATGCCATCAAGGCAGAGATCATCGAGAAAGCCAAGATCCGGCCTATCGCCTATTTTGCGCGCGGCCCGCGGAACCTGACATCCAATCGCGCCATTACAACGCCTGCTGATCTGGACGGCTTGAAGATGCGGGTGCCGAACGTGCCGCTGTTTGTGGATGTCTGGAACTCTCTGGGTGCCGCCCCTACGCCCATGGCTTTCTCCGAAGTGTTCACGTCATTGCAAAGTGGTGTCATCGGTGCTCAAGAGAATCCATTGGCATTGATTCGGTCGGCCAACTTCAATGAGGTTCAAAGCCATGTCAACAAAACTGAACACGTACGCTCGTGGATTTATCTCACCATCGCTGAATCAACCTGGAACAAGCTGTCGGATGAGGACAAAGCGGCCGTTGAACAGGCTGCAGCTACCGCTCAGCAGTATGAGAGAGGATTACTTCTGGACAGTCTGGCCGAAGATCAGGCGTATCTGGAATCAAAAGGCATGACCTTCGTTGACGTTGACGGCGCTGCATTTCAAGCTGCCGCCAAAGATGCGGTCTTGAAAAACGTCAAGCCTGAAATCAAACCGATTGTTGAAGCTCTGTTTGCCCAATAATCACGCTGTTATTACCCTCCTGCCCATCGGGTGTTTTGCCCGATGGGTTTCAACCCTGTCACACAATTATGCTAACCACCCTTGAGCGTTGGCTCTGGAGGCTGTTTCGCTGCTGCATCGGTGTCTCTTTCGCCGTTCTTGTTATTGCAGTACTCATTCAGGTGGTGGGACGCATTGTGGGTGCATCTCCAGTATGGACAGAGGAGCTGACTCGCTTTGCCCTGTTGTACGTTGCAGCATTTGGGGGTGGCCTGGCACTGAAATCCGGGGATCTGGTGAATGTTGATGTGTTGTGCGAGTCATTCGGCGAGCGCTTGTCGAAAGGGTTGCGCTTCTGTTGCGCCGCGTTAACTGCGCTGCTGTGCGCAGCTCTCATTCTGCCGGCCTGGAAATTTGTAGCGATCGGAATGTTTCAAACCTCTCCTGCACTGGGTCTGAAGATGGCGTACGTACACTTTTCGGTGGTCGTGTTCATCGCTGGCATATTACTCTTTGCGCTGTTCAGGCTGTCTGCCATTTTGTTCGAAGGCAACGACGGTCGGCCTGACAACGCAAGAGAGCCCCTCTGATGGGCTTACTCATTCTGGTATCGGTATTCGTCGTCTGCTTGGCGATCGGCGTGCCGGTCGCTATTACGTTGGGTCTGTCGTCGTTGGCGTATCTGGTTTTCATGGAGATGCCAGTGGTTGTCATGCCTCAGAAAATGTATGCCGGCATTGATGTTTTCGTATTGCTCAGCATTCCCGGGTTTATCCTGGCCGGCAATCTGATGAATCGCGGCGGCATCACACAACGCATCATACGTTTTGCCAACGCGCTGGTCGGCTGGATCAGAGGTGGGCTGGGACTCACTAACGTAGGGGCTTCCATGCTTTTCGGCGGCATTACAGGCACAGCTGTAGCCGATGCTGCCTCTATTGGTGGTGTGATGATTCCCGGTATGAAAAAAGCAGGATACCCGGCAGATTTCTCTGCAGCCGTCACAGCCGCATCCTCAACGGTAGGGCCCATCATTCCACCCAGCGTTCCGATGATCATCGTGGGCGCACTATCGGGAATATCCGTGGGCCAGATGTTCCTCGCAGGTGCAGTTCCCGGTGTGCTGATGGGATTGGCCATGATGGTAACCACCTATCTGATTGCCAAAAGACAGAATTTTCCCAGACAACCGTGGCTGGGGTTTCTGGAAATCATACGGGCGTTGGGCGGTGCGTTCTGGGCACTGGCAATGACAGCCATTATTATCTACGGCCTGCTCAGTGGTATTGCAACGCCCACCGAAACCGCGGTTGTAGCCAGCGTTTACGCATTCATCGTTGGCGCATTCGTTTACCGCGAGCTCCCTATCAGGGAGGTGCCTTCGATCGTTATCGACAGCGCGGTATCCTCTGCTGCCATACTGGCTCTGGTCGGTTTTGCCAACGTTTTTGGGTGGATACTGGTATCCGAACAAATCCCGCAAACCATTGCTCGCGCAGTTCTGAGTGTGACAGACAATAAATTTCTCGTCATTCTCATCATCAATGTGCTCTTGCTGTTTGTGGGTATGTTCATGGAAACCATCGCGGCCCTGATCATCCTGTTCGTACCCTTGCTGGCGCTTGCCGAAGCAGTGGGTATAGAGCCATTACACTTTGCAACCTTTGCCGTACTGAATCTCATGATTGGACTGACTACCCCTCCGCTTGGGGTCTGCCTGTTTGTCTGCGCCAATATTGCACGTCAACCCCTGTCAAACGTGGTTCGGGCAATTCTGCCGTTCCTGTTCACCAATATTCTCGTCCTGTTCATGGTGTCCTACATCCCCGCTCTGGCAACCTGGCTACCGTCATTGGTGTTTAACTAATGCCCTATGGCGTATGGCTAATCTAGGATTCGCACAACAACCACTATTGCCGAGCAAGGCACGCAACAACGTATGCAAGAATTCGTGAAGCAGTAATAGTGGCGGTGCCATCCGGGTCCCTTTCCGGCACAAATTCAACCATATCAAACGCAACCAGCTTTGATTGTTGCATCACGGCGTCCACCAGGTCGATCGTCTGGCTATAGGATAACCCTCCTGGAGTTGGTGCCATAACGGCAGGCATTATTCCTGAATCCAGTGCATCACAATCAAATGTAATCATACAATTGGCTCCACTTGCCAAGTGCTTCGTTACCGCCTGTACCCCATCTCGATGAAATTCTCTTGCGGTGACAATCTTTGCTCCCCAATTCCTTGCAATTTCAACCTCCTCACGGCGCGCTGATCCCAATCCTCGAATGCCCACCTGGATAATATTTTCTACATGATCCAGCTCTGACGCACGCCGCATGGTACTGGAAAAGCCCAGGGTTTCCCCATAACGCTCATCTCGCCAATCAATATGTGCATCGATCTGAATAATGGTTAGTGGACCCAGGGGAGCCAGCGATTCCATGAATGGAATGGGAGTGGAATCATCGCCACCCATCATTACCGGGATAGCCCCACCGCTGACAATCTGTGTGGTTGCCTCACGGATAAGTTGCCTGTTGCGCTTCCCGTCCAACGGTGAAGTCTTTAAATTGCCCGCATCGCAGATAGCAAATTTTTCATTGTCAAGCAAGGGCGCTTCCAGGTCAAAATCCCAGTGATCGAGCCAGTGGGCATCATCGCTCAAGGTTTTACGTAATGTGTCTGGAGCAACGGCATAGTGTTCATTGT
>CALLPU010000156.1 GCA_938016235.1 uncultured Granulosicoccus sp.
AAAGCCGGCGCATCCTCACCGGTAATCTCCAACACGGCAATATGCGTAAGATCAACAAGTTGCGCGCTAGTCAGAAGGCCTGCATCAGCAGTGTCTACCGAACCATTTTTGGCAACCGCCAGTCCTACACCGTAGGTGGCCATCATTTGTGCCCATTCATTACTCATAAGACAGAAACCTTATCCATGCATTCAAGGAAAAAACGGCACATTCCTCGCAATCTCGAAAAACACACCGTATTCAGTTGTTATTATTGTCATACGACATTCACAAGTGCCGTTACACCACGCTGATAAAACATGACATCCAACACTGAGAATCGTCAAACATCGCCCTCAGGGCCCGCATCTGGCACCCAGCCGGACACGAAACCTAGCATGACACCTGCAGAACAACACGATCACGTCGCACAGAATGCCACAGCGCCGCAAACAGACCTACCACCCGTGCGCCCCGAGGAAAAGGGTGGACAGGCAGGTCCTGAACCGACACGCTACGGAGATTGGGAGAAAAAAGGACGCTGCACAGACTTCTAGTGCGAATTTGCCACGGCAAATAACACACTCAACGGCCCGGCACCTCAGTTAGGCCATACGGTACCACTTCACTGTCTCAGCGCAAGGCGCTGGGCAAAAATCGGAAACTCAAGATACATGGCCTGGAATGACAAGCGCCCCCTATCCCCTCACCTGCAGCATTACAAGCTGCCACTAACGGCGTATCTTTCGGTTGCTCACAGAGCAAGTGGAATCGTCAACAGCGCCGCCATTGTATTACTGGTCTTGTTGATCGCCAGCGCAGCTGGAACGCCGGAAAGCTATGCCTTCATGTCGGGTATCGCCAACTCCTGGTTCGGCAGGCTGGTGTTATTCGGATTCACGATAACGCTGTACTATCACATGGCCAATGGAATCCGACACCTGTTCTGGGATATCGGGCGCGGACTTGATCTGGAGACGGCCAAGAAGTCGGGTAACGTGTGTCTGATCGCAGCAGGCACTCTTTCTGTCATAACCTGGATGGTGGCGGCTGCATCATGAGCAACTTCAGAACACCTTTATCACGCGTCAAGGGACTCGGTTCAGCCAAAGAAGGCACCGAACATTTCTGGTCTCAGCGACTCACCGCCATTGCACTGATACCGCTGGTGCTGTGGCTGGCCTTCTCCGTCGCCTCGCTACCCGGTATGGATTACGTGGCCATCCGTGAGTGGCTGGCAACACCATTCAATGCCATTGTCATGATTCTGTTTCTGATCGCAGGCTTCTACCATGCCCGGCTCGGGCTTCAGGTGGTCATTGAGGATTACATCGGATCACACGGCCCTCGAACCGCGGCAATTATTGCCGTTACTTTCATCGCTGCAGCGCTGGGGGTCACAGGAGTGTTCTCAGTCATGCGAATCGCCTTTGCCGGCTGACTCGTATCCCTAACAGACAAGACTGAAAACCGACTATGACGAACGCATATAAAATTATTGATCACACTTACGACGTGATCGTGGTAGGTGCCGGTGGTGCGGGTTTACGCGCAACACTGGGGATGGCTGCACAAGGCTTGTCAACGGCTTGTGTGACCAAGGTGTTCCCCACTCGTTCTCACACCGTTGCCGCTCAGGGTGGTATGAGTGCAGCACTGGGCAACATGGGTGAGGACCACTGGACGTGGCACATGTACGACACCATCAAAGGCTCTGACTGGCTGGGTGACCAGGATTCCATTGAATACATGTGCCGAGAGGCGATGCCCGCGGTCATCGAGCTGGAGCATTTCGGTGTGCCGTTTTCACGTACCGATGAAGGCAAGATCTACCAGCGTCCATTTGGCGGCATGACCACGCATTTCGGTGAAGGGACGGCACAGCGAACCTGCGCAGCGGCCGACAGAACAGGACACGCCATCCTGCACACGCTGTATCAGCAATCGCTTAAACACAACGCTGAATTCTACATAGAGCACTTCGCCACCGACCTGATCATGGATGACGGCGTTTGTCGCGGTGTCATCTCGCTGGATCTGGCCACCGGGGAACTGCACCGGTTTCGTGCTCATCAGGTGGTACTCGCCACCGGAGGCTGTGGCCGGACCTATTTCTCGGCAACATCGGCACACACCTGTACCGGTGACGGAAACGCCATGGTGCTGCGCGCCGGGCTCCCACTACAGGACATGGAGTTTGTGCAATTCCACCCAACCGGCATCTACGGCGCTGGTGTGCTGATTACCGAGGGCGTGCGTGGCGAAGGCGGTTATCTGACCAACAATGAAGGCGAGAGGTTCATGGAACGCTACGCTCCCAATGCCAAGGACCTGGCTTCGCGGGATGTTGTCAGCCGCTCCATGACCATGGAAATCAACGCCGGAAGAGGTGTCGGTTCCGACAACGATCACATATTCCTTAACCTGCAGCATCTGGGCAGTGATGTCATCGAGAAGCGTTTACCCGGCATCTCCGAATCCGCGCAGATATTCGCAGGCGTTGACGTCACAAAGAACCCCATCCCGGTCATACCCACTGTGCACTACAACATGGGTGGCATACCAACCAACTACCACGGTGAGGTGGTCACTCTTAAAGACGGTGATCCGGATACTGTCGTGCCCGGTCTCATGGCCATTGGCGAGGCCGCGTGCGTATCCGTACACGGCGCCAACCGGCTCGGTAGCAACTCGTTGCTGGACATCGTGGTGTTCGGTCGCGCCGCCGCGCTGCGAGCCGCCGAACTGGTCAAGCCCGGAGCCCCACACAAGCCGCTGAACGAATCGGCAACCACACCGGCACTGGATCACCTGGATCGGGTCAGAGATAACAAGGGCGAAACCCGCACAGCCGATGTTCGTGATCGCATGCAGCGAACCATGCAGAAGCATGCCGCTGTGTTTCGAACCGGCGACAGCCTGAAGGAAGGCATTGACAAGATGCGTGGCATCGTTGATGAATTTGATGATGTCAAAGTTGACGACAAGAACCTGATCTGGAACACGGATCTGGTGGAAACGCTGGAACTGGAAAACCTGCTGGCTCAGGCACAGACCATCATTCACGGGGCGCACAACAGGCCGGAAAGCCGTGGAGCCCACGCCAGAGACGACTATCAAGATCGCGATGACCAGGACTGGATGAAACACACCCTGACATGGACCGACGAACGCGCCAACGTGTCTATCGACTACCGGCCCGTCCACATGTACACCCTGACCGATGAGTGTGAAGTCATTCCGCCAAAACAGCGGGTTTACTAGGTTACGTGGATACGCAAAAGTACAATGCGAGCTCAAGCTACTTCACTTGCAGAGCGCTAACAGAACAGGACTGGACACAGTAAAACAACATGGCTGAATTCAAGTTACCCGCTAATTCCATTGTCAAGCAGAACGGCAAGCAGTTCGCAGCACCAGCCGGCGCGACTAATACCCGGCGCTTCAAGGTGTATCGCTACGACCCGGATAGCGGTGAGAACCCGCGCGTTGACACGTTCGATGTCGATGTTGAAAACTGTGGCCCGATGATTCTTGATGCGATCATCAAGATCAAAAGCGACATGGATTCCACGCTGACCTTTCGCCGCTCGTGCCGTGAAGGTATCTGCGGCTCCTGCGCGATGAATATCGGCGGCACCAATGGCCTTGCTTGCACTACGGCAATTGCCGACATCGAAGGCGATATCACCATCTACCCGCTACCGCATCAACCCATCATCAAGGATCTGGTGTCGGACCTGACCAACTTCTATGCGCAGTATGCATCCATAGAGCCGTGGCTGAAGTCAGACACCCCTGCACCGCCGGATCGCGAACGTTTGCAGTCTCCCGAGGATCGGGAAAAGATTGATGGCGCTTACGAATGCATCCTGTGCGCCTGCTGCTCCACCAGCTGCCCGAGCTACTGGTGGAACCCGGACCGGTATCTGGGGCCTGCGGCTCTGCTTGCCTCCTATCGCTGGCTGGTGGACAGCCGCGACGACGCTACCGGTGAGCGGCTAGACGATCTGGAAGATCCATTCAAGCTGTACCGCTGCCACACCATCATGAACTGCGCTCAGGTTTGCCCGAAAGGTCTGAACCCGGCAAAGGCCATTGCCGAGACCAAGAAAATGCTGGTTAAACGACGACTGTAGTGGAACAACCAGACGCCCAGGCCTCGCCAGCCATTCTGGTGGGATGCGCGGATACACCGAGCTTGCGCTCATGAGTGTGGATACTGCCACGCTATCGCGGCTGCGGTGGCGGTGCCGGCGTGGCATGCGTGAACTGGATGAGGCCATGCGGGCGTATCTGGACAACCACTACGAACAGGCATCTGCCGAGGAGCGTGCCTGCTTCGAGCAGCTGCAGGAAATGCAGGATCCGGAACTTTTCAAACTGATCAGTGGCAAGGCCAGGGAGGCCCGCTATCAACACATTATCGACAAGATGTCAGCCACCATGGCGAGTAGAACTTAAAACAAGCCGTGCCCACAGGCTGCTGTTGGCAGCGACTTGCGTATTGTCGCTAACCGCACTCGTGATCACTCCCCTGCCAGCGCTACCCAAGCTGCTCGGCTGCCTGGCCGTACTGGCGCTGGTTTACCGCCGTGCTACTGATCCGTATCGGCAGGCGATCATCGAGCACGATAGCGACGCTGAGATCTGGACAGTAGCTGCCTGGCATCGAACGCCTGTGACCGGCAAGCTGGTATTCGCTGGTTACCGCAGTGCCACCATGGTTGTGCTGGCAATCCAGACGGAAGACTATCGCTGCCACCGACTGGCGGTATGGCAGGATCAGCTACCCACTGATTGCTTCAGTTACTTACACTTCCAGCTGCAGTTCAACACGCAACGATCCGCATCAAGGATATTCACACGGGTATTCAAGCACGGGGAGAAAGTTACGGCGGCACGACAACAGCGGTAAGCTCTGCGGCGTCTTTTCTCCACCCACCGGTCAGCGCATCTTATTGCGGTTAAACTGTACGCAATCCCGCACGGAATGCATGTTGAGTGAAACAACCGATCTATCTGGGCGTTAACGTGGACCATGTCGCCAATGTGCGGCAATCTCGCGGTTCAACCTACCCCGATCCCGTACACGCGGCGCTGCAGGCTGAACTGGCTGGTGCCGACAGCATTACCATGGGCCTGCGAGACGATCGCCAGCACATCCAGGACCACGACATCGAGCGATTTGCTGCGAGCGCACAAACCAAACTGAACATGCAGATCGCGCTGAGCGAATCCATGCGTAAGTTTGCGTTGAGGGTGAAACCCAAAAATGTGTCTCTCGTGCCTGAAAATCGCGACGAGATGAAAGCAGAAGGCGGGCTGAACGTTGCCAGTAATCGCAGTTCAATGAGCGACTACATCGATAGCTTCCAGGAAGCCGGTATCCAGACGGCCCTGTTTATTGAGCCGGAGGAGGCGCAGGTTGAAGCAGCAGCCAGAGTAGGCGCGCCGGTGGTGGAACTGAACACAGGGCGATTTGCAGCGGCGACCAACGCCATAGAGCGCAGCGACGCCCTGGCCCGCATCATGTCCTCGAGTGATTACGCCTTTAGCCTGGGGCTGATCGTGAATGCAGGGCATGGCTTGCATTACGATAATGTCCAGTCCATTGCAGAGATCGAAACCATACACGAGCTCAGTGTCGGTCACAGTCTGATATCGCGAGCGTTGTACTGGGGCTTGCCCACCGCTGTGAGCAAGATGAAGCGGCTGATGGTGGAAGCCCGGCACCGCTGATGATGACGCGCCGCAGCACGTTGCCCAGTCGCTGTTCGACACTGAACGGTCATCCGTGATTACCGGGAGGTAGCATGATTGCCGGAATCGGAGTGGACCTGGCAACGGTCAGTAGAGTAACGAAAGTGCATGAGCGTTTCGGAGATCGATTCGCCAGACGCATACTGCACGAAGAAGAATGGGCCACCTACAAGCAGCATACACAGCCTGCACGCTTCCTGGCCAAGCGCTTTGCCGTGAAGGAGGCAGCTGTCAAGGCGCTCGGCACTGGTGAACGTGACGGTGTGCTGTTGAAGGATTTCTATTTACAGCACGACAAACTGGGCAAACCGCTATTGCGGGCCAGCGGCGAGGCTTCAGCTCGGTGCCAACGTCAGGGCATCCGGCATTTCTGGGTCACCCTGACGGATGAAGGCGACACGGTGGCCGCCTTCGTCGTACTGGAAAGCGGGTAAGGTCTTTCACCTTGACCCGCACTCAGGGTAGATGCTTTGACTAGTTGTTCAGCTGGTACACGCGAACATAATCAATCGCCACACTGGCTGGCGTGGGCGTTGTGCCATCAGGAGCACCTGGCCACACCCCACCCATGGCAAGGTTCAGAATCAGATACATATCCTGGCTCGACACGTTCTCTCCAACGATGCGGTAACGAGGTTCATCATCGATGTAAAACAGCAATTCTTCCGGACTCCAGGCAACCCCTACCTTGTGAAAGCCCTCTGAGAATTCGGCAGATGTCACTTCCCATTGCCCCGGCGATCGCAAGTTTCCATCACTATCCTGATAGTTGTAGTTATGGAAAAAGCTGTCTGGTTTTGACCCGTCAAACTCCATGATGAACAGCTCAGGCTTCAAGCCTTCAAACTCGGTGCTCAGCATCCAGAACGCTGGCCACACGCCACGCCCACCCTCTACATCGACACGGGTTTCCACATAGCCGTAGGTAAAATCGAACTTGCCGGCGCTGGTAAGCACACCGGACAACCAGGGTTGCTCATTCGCAGCCGCACGCAGCGACTCGGGCGTTTCCACAGACGTGATGGTTAACACTTCACCATTCAGATTGAAAGGGTTATACCCAAAATCCGGACTGTTCTGCAGATCCACGTAGTACTGCAGCTGATCGTAGATGACCAGATCGGGCCCCCAGGTCAGAGCCGTATTCCATTTCGTT
>CALLPU010000157.1 GCA_938016235.1 uncultured Granulosicoccus sp.
GGAATTGCTGGATAGCGGAAAATCCAGACTCGAACGGCTGCTCCACGAGTACAAACTGGCAGGGCAGACATCTGTGTTGCGTGAGATCTATTGCTTGCTGGGTAGCGCTGAAAAGCGGCAGGCGCAGCTTCTGGGTAACAACGCAACGCGTAGTATCGCCAGAGCATTGCTTGAAATGAGGCACTACTACGGCATCGGCTGGGCGGGTGAACCTCAGCTCGATGGCGCTGCCCCGGACATCGATGACTACATTCGTCTGGCGGCGCTGAACCAGGAGGCTCCTGATGTGTACGGGTTTCCAAATTTTGCGCTGGCTTCAATTGTGGTGCGCTGGTACGACAACAAGCAGGCAAAGGCATTGCCTTCCTCTCTGGCCAGGCAGGTGCATATCCTGGCAGCGAATATTCGGCAGGCCATACAGCGCGACGAGACGTTCTGGGCGGCGATGCTAAGAGCTGATGTACTGCTGCTCCAATACCTGGAACCTTCGTTCCGTGATGTTGATGGCGACAATCTTGAGAACGCTGATATCGTGAGAAATATAGCCGGTATCTACCAGGATACGTACCGGCGCTTTGGCAGTACTCGCCAATGGGCCACTACGCAAGATCATTTGAATTTCATTAAGCGAATGATGGAGAACGTGCCGAAGAATGCGAAGCTCAAGCCGGATGAAGACATACACAGTGGCATAGCTGCACTGCAGGAACAATTGTCATCACTGTCAGGTTCAGGGGCTTGAGGCGCAAGAGTTCATGCGCATCCGAATACACGCTAGTGCGACTCACTATCACGTGTCAGTCCGTACCAGTCCGTACTAGGCTGTACCAGTCCATGCAGTTCCATGCCAGTTTTATAGAGTGAACCATGACCAAGCCCGATCCTGATTTTACAATTCGAAGCGAAGATGAACTGCGCGGGTTTTATGCCGCTACCCACGATTTGGCAATTCGAAAATGTCTTCCATCGCTGGACAAACATTGTCGGGAATTCATTTCACGATCACCTTTTCTCTGTCTATCAACGCAGCATGCAAACGGATCTGCCGACGTCAGCCCGCGTGGCGATCCATCGGGTTTCGTGCACGTGCTGGACGATCAGACGCTTGCCATTCCCGACAGGCCGGGAAACAACCGGCTGGATAGCCTAAGCAACATTCTGTCGAATCCGTCCGTTGCGTTACTGTTTCTGATACCCGGTTTTGATGATGCACTGCGCGTTAATGGCTCTGCCACTTTGAATCGTGATCCTGCACTACTGGAACGAATGTCAGTGAAGGGACGCACACCAACACTGGCGATTATCGTAGACGTCAGCGAGGCGTTTCTGCATTGTGCAAAAGCCCTGAGACGGTCAAGTTTGTGGAAAGCGGAGTCACATCAGGACCGCTCTGAAATGGCTTCCATGCTGGCCATGATATTGGAGCAGTCCTCGGGGAAGCCAGCAGATCCGGAATCGTTGCCTGCTGCAGAGAAAGCTCTGGAAGAGGAATACAAGCAGACCATGTACTAGTACACTAGGAGCCTAGGCGGTGCTGTTGGCCATCCTTGAATTCTGTTTCTCCACTGAGTGAATTGAGCTGCAGGATGCTGACAGGCTGGCCATCCGTGTCGAGCCGCACATCCCCTATGCCTGCGTGATTCCACAACCGCTCGCCTGCGCTGCGGCCTTCCGGTAAGCGTGGTCTTATTCGAAACGCGCTGCGTTGTGTCAGCAGATTGAGCGGTGACCAGGGCGCAAATAACCAGCGGTTCAGTCTATCCAGCCATTCCAGGAGAATGGCTGGGAATTCGTTCTTGATACCGCTGCTCGTGATTTGCCAGATAGCAGGTGTTTCTGTCTGATACCGCAGTCGAACATCGTAGGCGAACGAGTAATGCACATCGCCCGAGAGCAACACAAACGTTTGTGGCGTCTGACTATGCTCGAAGATGCTCAGCATCACGGTTGCTGCCTCGTGGTGCGCCATCCAGTTTTCTGCATCGACGAGCAAGGGTTTTCCAAAGAACGTGAATATTCGCTGGACGATCTCTATCAGTTTCACACCAAAAACCGGTGCTGATGAGACGACGATGACGGTGGATCGATTCATGATGGATTGCTGGAAATCGGTCAGCGCCTCCCAGTCCATCAGCCCTGAAGGACGAGACGGTTTACTTCTGCGATGCCATCGGTGCGAACGGGTGTCCAGCACCACAATACCGGGATCAGTTTCAAGTGTGTATTGCCAGCCGCGAAACATCAGCGACTTGTCAATCAGAGCATCCTGTTGTTTTTTTGGAATGCCGTGCGGATTTTCTGTGTTGTCAAACAAGGCCTGGCAGTCATCTATGATTGTTGACAGAGCAGCAGAGCCATTGCCCCAGGCTTGGCACAACGCATAAGCGATGACTGCGTTTCCCACGATGCGACGCGAGAACGGATGCTCGTAGGCAGTCTGTTCCCACGCCAGCGACAAGTTCCAGTCGTCGGTGATGTCGTGGTCGTCGAAGATCATGTAGCTGGGGACATGACTCAATGCGCGCGCAGCCTCTGGCAAGCTGGCAATGAACCGGTCGATCTGAAATTTTTCGCGATGATAACGCTTGCGCAGGCGGGGTGCCAATGCAGGTTCTTCAAGTTCAAACAGCGTCCAGGGAACAGGGGACCATACCAGCATGTACATGGCCAGCACTTCTGCCAGTGTGATCAAGTGATTCTCAGCGTTGGCCGTGGTGAATACCGGTTTTCGTGCTCCACCAAAAAAGCGTTCAATCAGTGTGGCGTTATGTTTGGTGAGTGGGAGCAGCTGTGAACGACGATAGAATGTGTGTTCATGGCGGGCCAGTGCGGTGCCACTGCTGATCGTGGGCTCGTCGATGCTTTCATCAAACAGCCCCAACAGCGGGATGAGTTGATGAATGGCATTGAGCATGGGGCCTGCCACGTCATCCACGTACACCTGATCACCGGTCATGAGCAAGAGCGATGGTCGATGGCGGGTATCTGATTCGCAAAGCCGAATTTCCTCATCCACTCGACGCAGCGCGTCCTCGGAGCGGTGGTGAGGTTTCCTGCACGAACCGTGGAGAATTCGCTGGATGCGGGAATGAATGACAAGGTGAGGTGAATCGTGCCCGTCATGACACAAGTGCGGTGCCCAATCCGCTATCCATCGTACATCGTTGGCCTCAAACCCGAGGTCATAGTGCAGTTCCTGATCCAGGGGCCAGTGTGAGTCTGCTCGTATGTCGAGCAGTTGCAGGTACGCCCTGCTGCCGATCCGGATCTGTATTTGCTCACTGGTGTGCAGGGCTCGCTCCTGCACAACGGTGTCAGAGGCTTTCAAGCGGAATTGCCAAACCGTGGGGCAGGAGGTTACCAGCCATAGCAGCATGCGATCCTTCTGGACGTGACGCAGTAGCGGGCCCACCAGCACCTGAGGGAGTTCAAACTGTTGTTCCATGGTTGAAGACTGGCTGCGAGCGATTGAATGGATTCGATTGGTGGCAGAAATTAACGGTTAGCTGACGGATTCAGTATATATGTACCGATTATCGGTCATTGCTGATTGTTTGCCTTTCTCGCCATGCAATTGCTGTCAGGCTGTACGCTAGCGCCTGCTACACCCGTTCTATTACCCCAATGCTTCATGCCCGATTTTCAGGCGATGTTATCTGCTGGACAGCAGACCGACTATGCAATCCTTGTTCTCTAGTGATGTAGCAGAGTAACTCACCGACACCGGTGTTGGAAAATTTTAGTCAACAGCGCTCCACCAATCATCTGTTGCAGGCAAATTTTCAAGCGACAGTCGTTGTCCCACAATAGGAGTGATGGTAGTCACGCCTCTTTTTTCTGCCACGTCTGTAACGCGCTCAAGCGGGTCTGTCCACGAATGAAAGGAGAGATCAAAGGTACCGTTATGCACCGGCATCATGGTTCTACCCTTCAGGTCCAGATGTGCTTGCACTGATTGCTCCGGAAACAAGTGTACGTCCGGCCAATTGCTTGCATAGGCCCCCG
>CALLPU010000158.1 GCA_938016235.1 uncultured Granulosicoccus sp.
GGCTTCATCGAAATTCACGTTGCCACCTCCCTGGAGGAGTGTGAGAGCCGAGATCGCAAGGGGCTTTACAAGCTTGCTCGTGAAGGCAAGATCAAGGAGTTCACAGGAATCAGTGATCCCTATGAAGTGCCCGAGAATCCGGAAGTGGTGATCGATACACAGGAGTTAAGCCCGGATCTGGCCGCTCACAGAATCATGCTCAAACTGGAGAGTATGGGACTGATCTCCTGACAGAACGTCTCCTCAGACGCGATCGAACAAAGGTTGCTCGTGGGTAAAATACCGATCGAGGGCGGGGAAACTTCCCCGCCAACGGTCAATGTCTTAACGTCTGAAACCGGTTTCCATCGTAAAGTAGGTTGGATTCAGACCCTTGAGAGGCTCTTGTAGCTGAGCCAGCTGATCGGCTGGCCCATGCACCTCAAGCAGATCAAGGCTGGCAATCGCCAGTGCCTGCTTCAGTAACCCATCCACATTTTCAAGGTGAGCCAGTATGCCTGCCGCACTTTGATAGCCTTCGCGGCAATGGGCTCTTTGGCCACTAAAGCTGAAGCCATAGAAGGCAACATCGCTTTCGGATTGAGTGCGCTCAACCATCTGTTCGCCGAGGGCCTTGAATTCGTCCAGTTTGCCATCCTGTACCGTGAAGTAGGGAACCAATGTACAAACCTGATCTTGCAATGCCATGTGTGTCGTCTCCAAGTGATAAGTGAGCTGCCTTTATATTTTATATAGGCAGTACAGTGGTGTTTTTAATTTCGCTCATGGCAAACGACGAGTTCATCTGGCCGACAGAAGGCAAGCTCAGCAGGTCATTCTTCATCAGATGTTCGTAGGCTTTTACCGAGCTGGCCACGACCCTGAGCATGTAGTCCTGTTCACCGGACATGGTGTAGCACTGCAGTAGGTTCGGATGAGCGCGGGCACTGGTCTCGAACGCCTCCATACTGGCTTTGTCGTGTCTGGAGAGACGGATGAAACAGAATACGGTGATGTGCAAGCCCAGCAGATCGGCATCGAGCACAACATTGCGCTCTAGAATGAGCCCCTCGGCTTCCAGCTTTTTCAGGCGTCTCCAGCAAGGTGTGTGGCTCAAACCGATTTTCTCGCCGAGTTCGGCAACGCTGAGTGTGGGGTCAGACTGAAGAGCCCGAAGGAGTTTCAAATCAGTTGGATCAACCATGATATTAGGATGTGATGCGCTAGTATTCTCGTATATTAGGATGATATTGCGTGATTAGCTGAAAATCAGTGTCTGGAAGCGGCAACCTGTCCTCGTGGTTTAGGTGCAAACTGTGAGGCCGGCAACCAGTAGGAGTGGTCACAATGGGTATCTCGCATAGCCTGGACGATAAATACACGGCCAATTCCGGCAGCGTCTTCATGACGGGAACGCAAGCGCTGGTTCGATTGCCCATGGCGCAGATGCGCAGAGACCGCGCACAGGGATTGAACACCGCCGCATTCATTACCGGCTACCGAGGCTCGCCTCTGGGCGCCTACGATCAACAGCTGGAACGAGCGAAAGAACACCTGAAGCCGCTGGATATTCGATTCCAGCCCGGTGTCAATGAAGATCTTGCGGCCACGGCCATATGGGGCACTCAGCAGGTGCCATTGTCGGAACAGGCCACGCGACAAGGTGTGGTGGGTTACTGGTATGGCAAGGGGCCAGGTGTGGATCGTTGCGGCGACGTGTTCAAACACGGCAATGCGGCAGGTTCCTCGGCGCACGGTGGCGTGTTGTGCTTTGCGGGCGATGATCATGCGGCCAAGTCGTCAACACTGCCTCATCAATCAGACCATGCTTTCATGTCTGCGGTCATGCCGGTGCTTTATCCATCGTCTATTCACGAGTTCATCGACGTTGGATTGTTTGGCATTGCGATGTCCAGATATTCGGGCCTCTGGGTGGGATACAAGGTCATATCGGATACGGTGGAAACCAGCGCCGTGGTAGCGCTGGGTGATGAACTGAAACGTTTCAACGTGCCGGAAGACTATGCCATGCCCGAAGGCGGATTGAATCTGAGATGGCCGGATCCGCCGCTGGTGCAGGATGATCGATTGCAGGAACACAAGGCCTACGCGGCCTTGGCATTCGCGCGTGCGAATCAGATTGATCAGGTGGTGTTGAATACACCGGGCGCACGGTTTGGCATTGTTGCCACTGGCAAGGCGTTCGAAGATGTCCAGCAGGCCTTGTCCGAGTTGGGTATCGATCAGGCTGCGGCTGAGAAAATTGGCCTCCGCCTGTACAAGGTTCGCATGCCCTGGCCACTGGAGCCTCACGGTATCCGTGAATTTTCCGAGGGTCTGGAAGAGGTGCTTATCATTGAAGAGCGCCGTGAGATCATCGAACATCAGATCAAGCAGCAGCTGTTCAACTGGCGCGCCGATGTACGTCCGCGCATCGTTGGCAAGTTTGATGAAAACGATCAGACGTTTCTGCCACTCTCCGCTGCGTTATCAACATCGCGCGTGGCACGAGCAATCGCCACGCGTGTATTGACACTGCCGTTTGACGAAACATTGAAGCAGCACATACAGGAACGGCTGGCCTACCTGCAGCGCCGTGCCGATGAACGTGCAGCCCATGTTGCGCCGATTGAAAGACAACCCTGGTTCTGCTCCGGTTGCCCTCACAACTCCTCCACGAAAGTACCTGAGGGCTCGAAGGCCATGGCCGGAATAGGCTGCCATTACATGGTGCAGTGGATGGATCGCAACACCGATACGTTCACACAGATGGGCGGAGAAGGTGTGCCATGGACAAGTATCAGCCAGTACAGCGATGAAAAACACCGCTTTGTCAATCTGGGCGATGGCACCTATTTTCATTCAGGTATCCTGGCCATCCGGGCAGCTGTGGCAGCCAACGTCAATATCACTTACAAAGTGTTGTACAACGATGCCGTTGCCATGACCGGTGGGCAATCGGTTGATGGTGACTTGTCTGCCGAGAAAATTGCTCATCAGCTAGCTGCTGAAGGTGTCACGCCGATTGTGCTGGTCAGTGATGAGCCTGAATTGTATTCAACCAGCCAGCTTCCGGCGGGGGCACAGATCAGACACCGAAATGCACTCGACGAAGTGCAGCGGCAGCTCAGGGAGCTGGCCGGGTGCAATGCTATCGTGTATGCGCAGACGTGCGCTGCCGAGAAGCGCCGTCGTCGCAAACGGGGCCTGATGCCGGATCCTGCAAAGCGCGTATTTATCAACACCGCGGTTTGCGAAGGCTGTGGTGATTGTTCTGCTCAGTCCAACTGTGTGTCCATCGAACCGCTGGACACTGCGATGGGCCGGAAAAGACAGATCAACCAGTCCTCCTGCAATAAGGATTATTCCTGTGTTCAGGGATTCTGCCCATCGTTCGTGACGGTAGAAGGCGGGGAGCTGCGTCAGCGAGCTGTGCCAGGCCAACATATCACGCAGGAGACACTGCCCGACCCTGAGATCCCGCCATTGGGAGAGGCGAGCTGGAATATTGCGGTGACAGGGGTTGGTGGCACGGGTGTGCTGACCATTGGTGCATTGCTGGGCATGGCTGCGCATATTGACGGTCAGGCATCCATGATTCTGGACATGGCGGGCCTTGCTCAGAAAGGCGGCGCGGTTTTGAGTCATGTTCGACTGGCGCGATCGCCTGCCATGGTTCGTAGCCCTCACATTGTAGCCGGCAGTGCAGATCTGCTGATTGCGGCGGATGCCGTGGTAGCAGCCTCTAGGGACGGTATTGTATTGTGTGATCCTGCCAGAACAACTGCTGTTGTCAATACAACTACGGCCCCGGTAGCCAGTTTTGTCCGCTTCCGCGATATCGATTTCAAATACAGCGCCGTGGAGTCTCGCATTGCAGAATCAGTGAATGGTGCTGCGCATTTCCAACCCTTTGGCCGGGTGGCAGAGCACAAGGTTGGGGATACCATCGCCACTAACATCATGATGCTGGGTTACGCCTGGCAACAGGGGTTGGTGCCGCTGAGCTTTAACGCACTGGATACGGCTCTGGCACTGAATGCGGTTGCTGTGGACGCTAACCGGCAGGCAGTCCACTGGGGGCGCAAACTGGCAGTGGATGCAAGCCATTTCAAGGCGCCTGTGGTGGAAGAGTCGGTTAACAGTTCAGCCGCTGATCAATCACTCATGTCGCTCGAAGAACTCATCGAGCATCGATGCGACCATCTTGAACGCTATCAGAACGCATCGCTGGCGCGGCGGTATCGCTCGCGGGTTGAACGCTATCGACAACAATGTGACACCCTGGGCCT
>CALLPU010000159.1 GCA_938016235.1 uncultured Granulosicoccus sp.
ACCGTGCACGCACCCGCTTCCGCTCAGCAACACACATTAACGCTTCCAGCGCAGCGCCAGATCCGTCAGGTGAAATACTAATGCGGCCACCAGGCACGCGGCTACGGCCAGGTAACCGGCACCTTTCAGGTTGGCACCCAGCGCCAGCATCAGACTACCACCTGCGCCGACGTTGGCCAGTAACGGAATGGTAGCCACGCCGCGCTGCTTCACGCGCCAGTAGACGATCAAGGCCACCACTTCTACAACAACGAAGAGCACCATGATATCGACAATGCGTCCGCTGTTGATTAGCCATTCAAGACTCATAATTCCGCTCTCCGATGTCACCACACGATAAGTCTCGGGCCACACTCGCGTTTTGTACTCGCCCGCGAATTCGCGGCAGGCGCTAAACTATCACATCACCTCGCCAGGACAATGCATGAGCGCGCCACCCCTCGACACCACGTTAGCGATCAGACTGCTTGATGTTCTGGCTGATGATGTCCTGCCTCTCACTGAATCTGCCGTTGATCTGGGCAACAAGGTATTTGGTGCAGCGTTGCTGCGAAAGCGCGACTTCAGCACGTACCTGGCAGAAACCAACAATGAGATAGACAGTCCACTGCATCACGGTGAAATGCATTTGCTCAAACGTTATTTTGAACAGCCAGCGGCTAAGCGGGCTGCGCCCTCAGAGTTGCTGTTTCTCAGTAGCCACGAGCCGTGCAGCATGTGTCTGTCTGCCATTACCTGGAGCGGATTTGATAACTTCTATTATTTCTTCAGCCACGAAGAGTCCAGAGACAGCTTCGAGATACCGCATGATCTGAAAATTCTCACAGAGGTTTTTGCTGTAGAGCCAGGGCAATATGCGAAAAATAATGCATTCTGGGAGGCATACGGCGTCCAGACGTGGTTCAACCTGCACAAAAACACGTTAAGCAATGACACACAGGCCCTGCTTAATGAGAAAATCGAAGCGTTGCGCACTCGCTATGCGGCCGCGTCAGTACGCTACCAAAAGTACAAGCATTCGAACGATATCCCACTGAACTGAACGATTGACCCATGTTTGTTAGCCAGACCATTCAACGACCGCCACTACTGGCAAACAGACGCCCTGGCGAGTCAAATAACTGACATGCCTAGCCGTCGAGCCGCCACTGTGAAAGCCGCCATCGTCGGAACCGTATTGTTTTGTACACCTGGCGTGTTTGCAGCCAGCACCATCACGGTGGCAGACGCAGCGCTGGCCGCCGCGTTTTATGCAGACAGTTCCTGCCTGCTCACTATCGATTCTGTGGCTCAGTCTGGCAAAACGGTTATCGATGCCGATGTTGACGACGTTGGCTCTCGCATGCTGATTCATTGCGACACCGAGAACGGACGCCGGCTCACCCTGCTGGCGCGTGGTGATTCATTGAACGTATCTCAGCGGGTGCCGCTCCTGAATCGGGAACAAATCAGCGAAGGCGCTTTCGGCATGATCGCGTGGTTAACCCGCAGCGGTGTGCATTACGCTGATGACAGTGTACCGAGGCGCTATGTCATTGCAGGGAGCGTGATGCTTCGCCGATCTCCACCCGTTGACGTAGCCGGCAAGGCGCTGCACGCCGAACGACAGGAGTTTGCCCGGGTGTCGGGCACGCTTGAGCCAATTCTCAAGCCCGATAATCAGGCGATCATGCAGCCGATTGCAGTCGACACTCCTGCAGACGACGCGGCTGATGACAGTGGCCAGGATGTTGACCGGGACACTGACGAGCAGGTCAGAGAGCCTGCCACCGAGTAATCCGTAATATCCGGTGGCATAGCCAGTCTGCGGGCTGAACGAGCCGGTTCAGACCATGGCGAAAACACGTGCGGGGCCACCGGTTCCACCTCGATGTTTGGGTGCACCTACAATCAACGTTGCGCCTGCAGCCGGCACACTGTCCAGATTGGCCAGACACTCAATGCCCCAGCGACCCGTCGGCAACCAGGCATAGTGAGTGGCGAAATCGCCCGACGTGCCCAGATCCAGAGACAGCGTATCAACCGCCATGCCAGCGGCGTTAGTCTCTTCCAGAAGCATGGTTGTGGCTTCGATGTGAAAGCCGGGGAAGTGCATTTTCTCATCCTGAACGTTGCGAAATTTCTCGCTGTCAACATGATTGCTCCAGCCCGAATTCATCGCCACGCAGGCGTTGTCGGGAATGGGGCCGTGGTCGCTGATCCAGGCCTTGAGATCGTCCGGTGTCACCTCGGTGTCTGCATTGTCGGCAGCGCGCGCTCGAATGTCGATGACACACAACGGGCACACCAGATTCTTGACCGGTATTTCGGCAACAGACAGGCCATCTGCGCTGAAATGAAGGGGTGCATCGACATGCGTGCCGGTGTGTTCATTGAGCCGAAGTTCGAACACATTGAACTTGTGCTCGTCATAGTTGAACAGCTGCTCTCTGAAAAACTGCTGAGAACCAAAATAGGTTGGAAACTCCTCGTGCAGCTCGTGCGTCATGTCGCTGACATCGCCTGCACTCATGGCGTGGCTGACCGGTACCGCTGCACCCAGCCCCGCAGCACCAACAACCCCCGCTGCCGCTCCCTTGAGCATATCGCGACGAGACAGCATGCGTTTTTTAACAGACTCGATGACACAGGCGTTGCACATGATTAGCTCCCTACTTCGACGGATTAGCTCAATGGAAGCCCCAACATACCCCCAGATTGAGGGCGCAGGCAAGCGTCATCGTCAACCGGAGCACATTGCCATCGTGGCCAGGTCAGTTACGAACAGCGCCGCCTTCGTGCAGCAACGAATGAATTCGGGCGCGCGTTTGTGGCGTTTTCGCCAGCCTGATGAAGGCTGATCGTTCGCGTGCGTATAGATCCGACTCAGAGGCAACGGCCTCCTGACCATCATCGCTGCACATGATCGATGCAATCTGCATGGCCACGGTTTTGTCGTGCGGGAAGAAATCGCCGCGATCAATACCTTCGTCCATGAAGGCTGCCATACGCTCGAGAATATCACCGCCTGCCAGCATGAATTCAGGTTGCTGTGGCGCCGAATATTGATGACCCAACGACTGCAACTCCTGCACGGAACGCGTGTAGAGCCTGTCACGATTCATCAGTTCAATATCATTGTCTGGCCGGTAGTACTGCAACCGTTCAGCGGTTTTCGGTGAGGATGCCATGGCGCCGTATCCCAGATTCATCCACGCCTTCCAGGCTGCTTTCTGCCAGTCACCCGTGTGTTGATACCAGCGCCAGTACGTCTCTTTTACCCCACCGCCAGCCGGCACAAGACCCACACCACTTTCTACCAGCCCAACAACACTATTGCTGTGCATGACCAGCCGATCACAATGAAGCAGCACTTCAAACCCGCCACCCAACGCCAGGCCTGATGGCGCACCAACCACCGGCACAGGCGCGTATTTCAATGCTTCCACAGCCTGCTGAAAGCGACTCAGGAACTGATCCATTTCCGTCCAGTCCTGCGCATCGATCTGTGCCAGAAACGCGTTCAGATCAACCCCGGCGGAGTAATGTTGCGCGTCGTTATGCACCAGGATGCCTCGGCCGTGATCCTCTACGGCTCTGGCCACCATCTGCATCGACTCGTCGGTCAGGGCGTTGGCTTTTGAGTGAAATTCAATCAGCCTGCAATCGTTCTCGATGGCATACACGCTGGCGGCGCGATTGGTGTAGAGAGGCTTGTGGGTTTGCCGAGCCAGATGAAAACGCACCACCCCATCGGGCAGCGAGACGGGCATGTGTGCGCCATCAGCCTGCTGCACCATAAGGGAGTTCTCAGCAACCGTATAAAAGGGTTTACCGCGTTGCAGCGCAATAGGCACCTCGGCGCCCGTGGCCTTGAGAAGTTCCGCTACCCGTGAAGCGCCCAGCGCATCGATCATTTCGAACGGGCCACGTATCCAGTTGAATCCCAGTTTCATCGCATCGTCTATGTGCTGCGCAGAGTCAGTGACATCGCCGAGAAGACTGGCGGCATAACCCAGCACACGACCCAACACGTTCTGACAGAACTGCGCTTCAACATCGACCCCGTCTATCAGATCAATTAACGGTTCCTGCTGATCGGCCTGCTGCTGCGCAGCGATCACAGCACGAGCGGGAAGTTCCCCAGCTACCGGGCGGTACTCGTCGGTTGCAAGCTCTCTTGCCAGCCGCTGCCCATCTGATGATTTGCGGTAGAAGCCACCGCCGCCCTTGTTACCGGTCAAGCCCGCCGCGATCATCGAGTTAATCATGTCACTCTCGGCGCCCACGGCATGAAACGCATCCCCCGCCGGCAGAATGCTGCGCAGGGAGCGAACCACATCGGCCATCAAATCAATACCAATAAGGTCGTAAAGACCAAACACACCGGTTTTGGGAATGCCCATGGGCCGCCCCATCAGTGCGTCGGCAGACTCAATAGGCAGATTGAGCCGAGTGGCTTCATCGATCCCTACTTGCAGGGCAAACACACCCACGCGGTTGCCCAGAAACCCGGGCGTATCGTTACAGGTGACAACCCCCTTGCCCAGTTCACGGTCATTGAAATCAGCCAGCTTCGCCATGACATCGTCACGGGTTTCCGAGCCTCGCACGAGCTCCAGCAAGCGCATGTAGCGCACCGGATTAAAATAATGCGTGATCGCAAATCGTTGCTGAAAACTGGCCGGCAGTGTCTCAACCAGGAGACTGATCGGGATAGTGGACGTATTCGATGTAACGATGCACTCGGCCGGTATGACATCGTTCAGGCGATGATACAGATCGCGTTTGATATCCAGCCGCTCCACCACGGCCTCTACGATCCAGTCGGCTTCTGCGAGGCGATGAAAGTCGTCCTGGATGTTGCCCACCGTGATCAGATCTGCAGCGCTATTGTGCATCAGCGCCGGTGGCTCTGACTGAAGCAAGCGCTGCAAGGCAGCCTCACTAATCGCATTCGGCGATGCCTCACCGGGCAGGTCGAGCAGTAACACCGAATGCCCGGCGTTGGCAATCTGACCGGCTATACCAGCGCCCATGGTGCCTGAGCCGATGACGGCGATGTGTTTGAACATGGAATCAGCTGGCGTTAGTGGGATAGCGCGATTATACAGTGGACCCGTAACCGAGCTTTGCAAAGTCAAACGGCAGCTCACTGGTTTGCGCCTGAACCGTTTCACCGGTCGCCAGAATCACATCGATACACTTTTCGCTGGCCAGGGGCTCTTCCAGCATAGCGGTGGCGATCTGACAACCGTAACGTGGTGACCAGCACTGAGACCCTAGAAAATGCGACAGATCCTGTTGGCGAAGCAATGCCTCCAGACGCAAATCGCTCACATTAGTATCGCTGTATTGATTGTCCAGGAAGGGATCCTCGGCCAGCATTCTCGGGCCGTCCGGGGCGGGGAGAACCAAGCCAACGAGGCGACGTACAGAACCGGCTGCTCGCTCCGCACGCAAAACCTCCAGCGACAGCGAATCGATATCAGCATCCAGAGAAATAAAGCCCGACAGACCCGCTTCCAGCACGGAATGCCTGGCATCCATATCGTT
>CALLPU010000160.1 GCA_938016235.1 uncultured Granulosicoccus sp.
GTTGTCTTTCCTCTTACCCGATAATGATCGGGCAGTTGAGACACGAAGCTTGCAATCCGGGTATCAAGAAATGGCATCCGAGCTTCCAACCCCATAGCCATGGTCATACGATCACCGCGCTCCAGCAGGTTGTTGGGTAACCAGACAGACTGATCAAAAGCGAGAATATTCCGAAGGTGCGACCCGCCTTGATAGGAAAATCGATCAGTATCCTGAAATGATGTATGCGAAGCAGCCTCGGCGCTATGCAGGCGATCACGTAACTCCAGATCACAGGAACCAAACCAGCGTTGCATCCGGTCAGAGTCGCTATCTGCCAGCAAACTGTTCAGGGCACACTTTATTTTTTCATGTTTTGCAGGCCCATAGTTACGAACAGAACGCCGCAAAGCACTCTTGATGATGCGCGGAATAAAAGAGGTGTAAGACGAGTACTGTTCATAGGCATGCTTTGGATATCCGCCAAGTACTTCATCACTGCCCTCACCCGTCAGGACCATCTTCACTTGTTCACTGGCTAAACCTGACAACAGTAATATGGGTATGTCAGAAGGCTCTGACACCGGACCATCGCGAAAATAGATGGCTTTGGGAAGAAAGTTGATGAAGTCCTCAGGCTGTATGACTTTCTCGAGATGATCGGTACCGTAGGTGTCCGCCACCAGGCGCGCCGAGTCCAGCTCGCTCAAGTCTTTCTGTTCAAAGCCAATCGAAAACGTTTTGACCGGCCTGGACAGCTGCTGAGTCATCAACGCCACAACGATAGTGGAATCAATACCGCCAGACAAGAACGCGCCGAATGGAACATCACAATTCAGTCTCGCGGCAACGCTTCCATCAAGAAGCTTGAGAAATTGCTTCGTAATGACAGTGGGGTCGGTATTTACCGGAGCGGATAGGTCACGCGGCTGGGAATCCGGGTGGTGATAATACTGCGTTTTAATTAATTCACCGGTTGCTGGTTGATACGTGGCGAGCGTACCTGGCTCAAGCTTGAATAGTGATTGAAACAGCGTCTGTTCACCCGGGACATATCGAAGCAGCGAACAATCACTCAAAGCTGCACTGTTCAGCGGTGGCACTTCCCTACTGGCCGTTTCCAGCAGTGCTTTCAACTCCGACGCAAATTGAAAGCCGGTTGAGTCAAGCCGGTAAAAAAACGGCTTTTTTCCATAAGGATCTCTGGCAATAAACAAACACTGCTTCGCTGAATCCCAGAGGGCGAATGCAAACATGCCGTTGAAGTGCCTGACGCAATCAGTTCCATAATGTCTGTAAGCGACGATAACCACTTCTGTATCAGACTGAGTCTTGAACTCATAGCCCAGCGCAATCAACTCCGCCCTGAGCTCAGGAAAATTGTAGATCTCTCCGTTAAAGGTTAACCAAAGGCTCTGATCCTGACTGGACATGGGTTGGGCCCCGCCTGCAAGGTCGACAATAGATAATCGGCGATGCCCCAGCACGAGGTGCCCACCGCTACCAGTTGGCATGACGTCGGTAACACCTTCTCCGTCAGGGCCTCGATGGGCAAGTTTGTCCGTCATGCTCTTCACAGCGGAAACCAACGATTCCGATGCACCAGTACTCGCGGTTGACACTATCCCGGCTATTCCGCACATACCCGTACTCTTGCCAGAACGGGCTTTGCATCTACACGACAGAGGCGGTTGATGGCAGTGCTTATAGTCATGTCAGCTAAGGTGGAGAACCTGCTTTCCCAGCGCCAACAGATCGGCTTCGCTGCTAGAGTCGGGCATGCTGTGGCCGATTACGATAAGTTCCGAATCATTCACCACATCATCAAAATCGTCGCAGAGCAGCCGCGTTATGTGGGGTATCTCCTGGTACATGTATTCTTTGTTGCTGCCATGGATACCAGACATCTGAACAGTTGGGTCATAGATCCTCAGTGCATAGCCTTCGCCAATCAGCACCTTAGCCAGTGTTACATACGGACTTTCTCGTAAATCATCTGTATCTGCTTTGAAGGCCAGCCCAATTAATCCAATACGGCGAAAACCGGCGTTCTTTATCGCCGTAACAAAGTGCTCAACATGTGTTTTATTGCTGGTGATCAAATTCTCCAGCATCGGTACACTGACGTGCGAACGATTGGCGGCAGAACACAATGCCCGAAGATCTTTGGGCAGGCACGAGCCACCAAACGCAAAACCGGGGCGCAGATAGACAGGTGAAATATTCAACTTGGAGTCCGCCGCTACTATTTGCATCACCTGTTTTGGATCCGCACCAGCCGCTCCCCAAACACGACCAATCTCGTTGGCGAACACCACCTTCATGGCATGGAAGGCGTTATCCGAATATTTGACCGCTTCCGCTACTTCCAGCGGAACGGAAAAACGCTCAGCAGTAACTTCGCTATACAGTTCATGGACGGCATCACCGGCTCCGGGGGTTCTCTCGCCCACCAGTATTCTCGGCGGCTCATAGTAATCCTTGATCGAACTGCCTTCCCGCAGAAACTCCGGATTCGTGCACACCTCGAAGTGACTACCAACACGCTCCCCGGCAGCAGCTTCTACCACTGGCGTAATAGTGTCTCTGGTACTGCCCGGCAGTACCGTACTTCTTACCACGATCGTGTGGAAGGCCGCCGCCAGACCCAGATTGCTGCCGATCTGTTCAGCCACTTGCTTGACGTATTGGAGATCCAGCGATCCGTCTGCTGCACTGGGAGTGCCCACACAGATAAGAGAGATGTCGGAATCTTTTAACCCTTCCGATACATCTCGAGTTGCGCGAAGTCTGCCAGATGCATGAACCTGTGCAATGACGTCATCCAGACCGGGCTCGATGATGGGGGTTTTGCCTGCATTAAGCTGCCCGATTTTCTGCTCGGATATGTCCACACCCACAACATCGTGACCGTCTTTTGCCAACAGCGCAGCTGTTACACAGCCGACGTATCCCAACCCGAATATCGTTACCTTCATGACCTACTGGATGTCCTTGAAATTTGTCGCCTGGATTCAAGTCATCCGCAGTGACACAACGCTGGCGTAGACCTTTACTTGAGATGTGCTTTGCCAGGGATGTTGCTTGCGTCTTGAACAGCTCAAGATGCGAACGCATTTTTGCGCCGTGACAGTGAGACAGACCGGGAATCCTGCACTTTAAACACTAATACAGATGTTCACGGGTCCTGGCGATTCAGGCGTCCCGAATAACCGTTGTTGTACGTCCAACGTAGCGCTACCCGAGAGCATCGGATAACGCTACGCCTACAGCATTGCTAGATGATGTCCAGGTCGTCCTTGAGACCCATCGAGCCTTTCCGGTTAGCCGAGGCCGACTCGGTAGCCGCTCGTCTTGCACCGACTTCATTACCACCCAGTTGAGCAGTCAAATCAAACTCATCGGCACTGTCATAAGCATTTCGCTTCGACTTTCCAGCGGGAACACCGTAATCCAGGTCCAGTTCAACATCACTGTTGTCTGTTCGGATTTCCATCAGCTCCTGTTGTGACAAACGAAGCTTACCTGCGCCACGACCATTCTTGGTTGAGGCCTCTCCCTTGTCGTGATAACCGTAGTAATCGTAGTAACCCTGGTAGTAGTAATCACCACCGTAGGCTGTGATTTTGTCGATATCTACCTGAGTAATCAGCACGCCGGCCAATGGCGCATTCACTTGCTTCAAGCGTTGAGTACCTCGCTTGACCAGCTCCATGGTGGTGTCGTGAGACTTGACGATGTACACCACTGCATCACTTAGTTTAGCGAGAACCAGGCCATCAGATACCGCCTGCGTAGGCGCACTATCAATAACGATTCGGTCGTAGTGCTTGCCCAACTGCTCAAGTATTTTCTCGAACCGCTTGGAAGACAACAACTCGAGCGGCTGCTCAGGTAGAGGTCCGGATGGCAAGATATCGAAGGTTCCCTCGAACGCACCCCGGATGATGCACTGCTTGGCAGTCGCTGTCTGGGTAATCAAGTTGCTCAAACCCGCCACGTTGCGATCAAAGCCTGCGGCCTTTGCAACCGTCGGACGTCGCATATCACAATCGATCAGCAAGACTCTTTCCAACTGCGCCAGTGAAAATGCCAGATTGATGGCCGCCGTTGATTTTCCTTCACCCGGCACCGACGAGGTGATGGTGATGACCTTGCGTGGCTTTTCCCCGTCGTCCAGGCAAATTGCTGTACGTGCCGTATTAACAGCCTCACTGAATGTGCGATTTTTCTCAGGAATATCCAACGGATTGAGCGGTAGCTTCTGAGCCCGGTTGAATACCCCACCTTTGATCAGAGGCAGTATGCCGAGAAGCTTCAGCCCCAGCTTGCCTTCAATATCGTTGGTGCCTTTAATCGTTTCGTCCATTTGCTCGTACAGGAACGCCATCAGCATGGACAGAATCAAGGAGCCGATTGCGGCAAGAGCGATGATCAGCTGCTTCTTAGGCTTGAATGGAGATGCAGGTGGCAATGCATAGTCCGAGATACGCGCGTTCGCAGCCTCGAGTCCGTCAGCCGATTTGGCTTCCGTGATACGGCTGAAGAACGTGTCATAAATTGACCGGTTGGTTGCCACTTCCCGCTCCAGTGCGTCCAGCTCGAACTTCTTGGTACCGATGACCTGGATCTCATCCTTTCCTACATTCAGCTTCGACTGAATAGACGCAACACGCTGCTGGGAAAGCTGATAGTCGTTAGTGACGCTGCCGACAACCCGGGCGACGTGCCCTTCCAAAGTTGCATTCAAGGTCTGCAGTTGAGACATCGCGTCCACCACTCTCGGATGACGCTCACCGTAACGGTTCCGCAACTCATCCAGATTACGCTGCGCCTGACCTTGATCGATCTTGACTCGCTGAATCAATGGATCTGCCTGAAACGCCGGCAATGCGCCGAGCAGTTCGGCATTTCCCTGGAGAGACTGCACTTCACGATACAAATTTTCCTTGGCGGAAAGCTCGCTTCGTGCTTGCGCAAGCTCAGCGGTGACCAACAACAGCTCTTGCTCGTTGAGACGGCCCACGCTGCCACCCACGTCAACCAGACCGTTCTCCTGCTTGAAAGCGATCAGTCGATCTTCAGACTCATCCAGTGTGCCTTTCAACTCCGTAAGACGCTGGTTGAGCCACAGCGAAGCACGTGTTGTTAACTCGATTTTCGCATCCAGGTAGCTGTTGATGTATTCCTCGCCCACGGTGTTGGCAACCAATGCAGCCAACGCAGGGTCTGGCGACGCGAATGAAATGTTGACAAGCTTCGTCTTGCGTACCGGGCTGATAGTGAGCCTTGACATGAATCTGCCAAGAACAGCCTGCTCGTTCGGGCTCAACTGTTCGGCCTGTCCAAACGCGTCAGCGTCAAGTTCTAGCGAAAAAGCCGCGCCATCTGCGTTGTTGGCGAACTCCGGATCCATGCGCAGTGGGCGTTCAGTCTGAACTGTGTTCTGGCCGACCTGTGCTTGCGATGCCGCTGTCGGGTTATCCAGGTCAATGACAACGCTGGGGTCATTACTGGAAGCCGCTGGCGCGTCTCCGCCCATTCCGAGCAGGTTTTTGAAGCTGGCAACTGCACTGGACAGCCCACGGGCTGGCTCTTCGGGCATGCCAGTGGCAGTTTGCGAGGAAGACGTTTGCTGAGTATTCACAACACCCGTTTGCGAGCTGAATTCAGGGTGCTCCCACAGATTCAGCCGCTCCGCTACACGCTGGGCCAGCCCACGAGAACGAAGCAATTCGTACTGGGTCTGGTAGTACTCGGTGTTTTCGGTTTCGGCGCCAACCAGCTGTTCAAACGTTATCGGGCTGTTAGCTTGAGATTCAATAAGCAAGGTTGACGTGGCGCTGTACACAGGAGTGGCCGTGTAGGCGTAATACGCGGCGAGAGCCGTAATGGCAGCGGTGAACAGCGTGATGGGTAATTTGAACTTGCGCAGGATACGCAGGTAATGCTGCAGATCCAATTGCTCCAACGCAGACCCAGACTCTTCTCGATCAGTGCCGTAGCCATCATTAAACGTCATGTCGTCGATTGGTCGTGCCATCAGAAGAACCCTTCCCTAATTGATATGGTGTCGCCCGGCTGAATCTTGAAATTCAGCGGTACACGTAATTCATCAGAACTGCTGCCGTTTGCCTTCGTGACAAACATTTTTCGCGTTGACGCCCTGTCGGTTAATCCACCCGCCAAAGCAATTGCCCTGTCCAGTGTGAGGCCGGGACGATAAGGATAACCACCTGGCGAACGGACTTCTCCGTTGATGTAGAAAGGCCGGTATTGGGTGACCCGCACATTCACTGACGGATTGACCAGG
>CALLPU010000161.1 GCA_938016235.1 uncultured Granulosicoccus sp.
TTTGCATCCCTGGAGATTCAGATGGACAGCTACTACAGTGGTACTGGTGGTGGCTCGGTAGAGCTCAAATCCAGCTTTCGCTGCATGCCATCCAGTACGCCTTACCGCACGG
This sequence comes from uncultured Granulosicoccus sp., assembly GCA_938016235.1. Taxonomy (GTDB): domain Bacteria; phylum Pseudomonadota; class Gammaproteobacteria; order Granulosicoccales; family Granulosicoccaceae; genus Granulosicoccus. Next base: position 113 of record CALLPU010000161.1, read on the forward strand.
AGCGAAAGACGCCCAAGCCTGAAATACGCGGGCCACAAACTGCCATTGTAGTGGGGCCTGCGGGTGAAGAAATTCATACCGACGAGCATGGTCGGGTCAAATTACAGTTTCACTGGGATCGCTACGGCCGCTCTGATGAAAACAGTTCATGCTGGGTGAGAGTGAGCCAGGCCTGGGCCGGTGAAGGGTGGGGCAGCATACACATTCCGCGAATAGGTCAGGAGGTGATTGTTGAGTATGTTGACGGTGATCCTGACAGGCCAATCGTAACGGGGCGTGTATATAACGGTGACAGGCCGGTACCTTACAACCTGCCTGCCAACGCGACACAAAGTGGTATCAAGAGCCGTAGCTCCATGAATGGTACGCCTGCGAACTTCAATGAAATTCGTATGGAAGACAAGAAGGGTTCGGAAGAGATATACATACACGCCGAAAAAAATCAGACGAATATTGTTGAAAATGATGAGGCAACCAACGTTGGCCATGATCGCAGCGAGGATATCGGTAACGATGAGTCCATCAATATCGGTCACGATCGTACTGAAACGGTAGGCAATGATGAGAAAATCTCTATTGGCAGCAATCGTACCGAGGATGTGGGCAAGAACGAAACTATCACGATTGGCACGAACCGCAAGGAAAAGGTGGGAAGCAACGAGTCCATTACGATTGGTGGCAATCGCTCCGAGAAAGTGGGCAAGGATGAAGATATCACCATCGGCAAGGACCGCAGCATGCAGGTGGGCGACGACTACTCGCTGGATGTGGGCAAGAAGATATCTATAACGGCGGGTGATGAAATTGTTCTCTCCACAGGAAAGGCCAGTATCACCATGAAGAAAGACGGTTCCATCGTGATCAGCGGTAAGGATATTACCGTCAAGGGGAGTGGTGCAATCAACGCCAAAGCCAGCAAGAACATCGTGATGAAGGGTAAGAAAATTCTTCAGAACTGATGCGAAGCAGACGGCTCATCAGGTTGCGATACGTCGTGGCCATGATGATCCGGGTAGAAGAGCTCCCAGCCTTTTATCCGGCCGGGGTGACGATGTTTACGGATCGTGGATTAAGGTGAATATTCACCGCCCCTGAGTAAAATTGTTGTATAGAGATTGCCTGGTCAGTCTCTACACTAGACCTACATCAAACGAGTAAAAACCATGGCCAACAAGGTATTTGCAAACAGTCGGGAAGTGGCTTGTAAGAAGGCGGCGGGTAAAACGATTTGTGCGTTCCCCGATGTCTGCTTCACACCGCCAGACAAGGTGCCGCCCACACCGCCGGGCATCCCAATCCCTTACCCGAATACCGCCATGGCGTCTGATACCTCCAAGGGCACCAAGAAAACCAAGATCAGTGGCGGTGAGATCATGATCAAGAACATGTCCTGCTTCAAGAAATCGATGGGTGACGAGGCAGGAGTGGCTACCAAGAAAGGGCTGATCAGCAGCACCAATCGGGGCAAGGCGCACTTTGTCATGTGGTCCATGAACGTAAAGTTCGAGGGCAAGAACGCAGTGCGACACCTGGATCTAACCACAAACAATCATATGGCTAACGCACCGGGCAATACACCGCCGTGGCCCTATATCGATACGATGTCGATGTAGCGAGTGCCTGGCAGACCTTTAGGCTGCTCTATGGCGCGAGAGACTCATACAACTCCACCAGACCCGGTGGCTGCTATTTCAAGCCGAATTCATAGATCTACTCAACATGCCGTAGCACGAAATTCGTTCGTTTCGCTATTGATGACTTTGGCAGCAGGAGTATCGAGTAGCCGGCCCTTGCATAGGTAACAACTAGCCGGTCATATTCAGCCACGGCCTCTTCAAAGCCGTGTCGTCTTTCAGGATCGTTCTCGTATATCTCTGGCCATGGAGGCGCCATGAACACCGTGCTTGCGTATCGAATTTGCTGAAGCCTTTGCGAATATGCTTCAGCGCGGTCTGGCTCTAAATGGATCAGTGCTGAAATGGCGTCCACTAGCGATCGATCAAAAAAGACGACCTTGCCTGACTGCGAAGCTGAGTCATGAAGTTGCTCGGATAACTCTGCACATCGTTCAGAGAATGCTACCGGGTTATTCCAGGGGAGCGCTTCCCCGCCAGAAGTTTGCTCTTCCCGTACAATCTGGCGCCCTGGCTCCTTGGATGTGTTGAAACCACGCTCCGACAGTGCATCGATCAGGGTCGACTTGCCACCGCCAGAGCAGCCTGAAATTACATACAGCATAGGACACTGCTCATTACCGAAGAAACTCAACGAATTTTAGTGAGCACCTTTTATGGCCCGGGTCAAAAGATCGAACAATGGTCGTGGCCTAAAAGCAGTGACACGAGGAGATAACCCGCCTCGTTGCAGGTTATCTCCGTTACCGCTACAGTGCCTTACGGAACACCACCTTATCGTCACCGGCATCGTAGTACTCATGTATTCGAGCCTCTTCGTCATATCCAAGGCGAGTGTAGAATGCTCTGGTTCTAGCGAAGCCCTCGGTACCTGAAGTCTCTACCAACAAGACACGTGCACCTTCGGATGCAAGTTTCGCTTCTACGAAGGACATCAGTTCAGCACCTATCCCTGTCCCCTGCCGATCGGGGTGTACAGCGATTAGCAGTAGATTCCACGTGC
>CALLPU010000162.1 GCA_938016235.1 uncultured Granulosicoccus sp.
TGTCACTGATTCTCATGGCGGTTGTAACCTTAGCCTACATAGCCTGTGCGAAGTGGCTGAAGATGGAGCGCACCTGACATGCCGGGGCAACGATTGAAATCCATCGGCGTCTGGTGCTACGCGATTGTGCTGTACGGTTTCATCTTTCTGCCCGTCGGTGTTCTGGTGCTGTTCTCCTTTCAGGATGGCCGGCTGCCAATCATGCCTTTCAAGGGACCCACGCTTAAATGGTATGAGGCGGTACTTAGCGACAGTCGCCTGATGGACTCCATGATCAATTCTCTGCTGGTGGCGTTGAGCTCATCGGTAGTGGCCGTGTTCCTGGGGTTTCTGGCAGCTTACGGGCTCGCACGATCGTATCTGCCCGCCAAGGGATTCCAGCGTGCCTTGCTAACCGCACCCTTAACCGTCAGCTACCTGATCATTGCATTGGGCTTGCTGATCATGTTCAACGCACTGGGCGTGGCCAGTTCATTGTGGACCATCGGTATAGGCCATGTCGTCATCAATACACCGCTGTGTTTTGCCATCATGTATAGCCAGATGGGTGATCACCAGATCACCATTGAGCGCGCTGCGCACGACCTGGGTGCCAGTGACTTTCAAACCCTGTGGTTGATAACGGCCCCCATGATGATGCCATCCATTCTCGCCAGCTTCTTTCTGTCAGTGACATTTTCTTGGGACGAATTCATCATTGCATTCTTGCTGTCACGATTCGACGTCACGCTGCCCGTTGAAATCTGGGGCATGCTGCGCTCTGGTTTGAACCCGAAAACCAATGCAGCAGGATCGCTGGTGTTTCTCATCTCGGTGGGTTTGTTGATACTCGCAGAATTGCTGGTATTCAGGAAAGTGAAAAAGCAATGACCGCAACGGTGGAGATACAGAACCTGTCGCATCGCTTTGATGATTTCACGGCATTGAGCGATATCAATCTGACCATTGATGCCGGAAGTTTTGCGGTACTGCTGGGCCCGTCGGGTTGCGGCAAAACCACGTTGCTGTCAGTGCTGGGCGGCTTCATCTCTCCTACCCAGGGCCGGGTACTGCTGAACGGCGAAGATGTGACGCATGTGGAGCCTGCGAAGCGCGCCACTACCACCATGTTTCAGGACTACGCGCTGTTTCCTCACATGACACTACTGGCGAATGTCGGGTTCGGTCTGCGCATGCGAGGTCAGACAAGACGCGCTCGCAACGATCGCGCAATGGAGATGCTCACGCTGGTCGGGCTGGAATCCTCTGCCAACAAGAAACCGCATGAACTATCCGGCGGTCAGCGGCAACGGGTTGCACTGGCGCGCGCACTGGCCGTTGATCCGGATGTGCTGCTGCTCGATGAACCTCTCGGTGCACTGGATTTGAAATTGAGACGCCAGATGCAGGATGAGCTCAAAGCCATTCAGCGACGTGTGGGCACCACGTTCATTCACGTGACCCACGATCAGGAGGAAGCCATGGCCATTGCCAATGACATTGTGGTGATGAACGCAGGGCATGTGGAAGACACGGGTTCACCCGAGTCCATCTACCTGAGCCCTAAAACGCTATTCTCAGCCACGTTTATGGGTGAAACCAACGTGTTGCCGGGACGAGTCACGACCATTAATGAAGCCCAGGTAATGATTGATACCAGCCTCGGCCCTGTGTCCACATTCAGGAAGTCCGATGTCAACGGTGATATCGTTGTGGGTGATACGGTACAGGTGTGCTTTCGCCCGGAGCATGTCCATATCAACCACCCGGCCACTGAAAATCTGCAGTCGCTGGGAAAAGCCACCATCACCGATCACGCCTTTTTCGGATCACATCAGCGTTGTCAATTACTAGCCGCAGACAATCAACACTACACGGCACATCTGCCGCAAACATCGCCCGTACCCCGTGATGCTGACGTCGGCCTGATGGTTGATCGAGGTTCCATCGTTTTATTGAAGAAAACCCGATGAATCGGATTAACGCAGAAGACTGGTACACAGTCACACGCATGAGCGATGATGTTCGATTGATCAGTGAACTGCACATCACCGAATTCTATCGCTGTAACATCTGGCATGTTCGCGGCCGCGATTCCGATGCGCTTGTTGACAGCGGCATGGGCGTAGTGAGTTTGCGCCAACACGTTCCGCTGGTTACCGAGAAGAAACTGACTGCGATTGCCAGCCACACACACTTCGATCATATCGGCTGCCACCATGAGTTTGAAGAGCGCTGTGTGCACTCGGCTGAAGCTGACTTGCTAAGCGCCCCGACGCGACAGAATACGCTGGCCGATCCCTACGTCAGCGACGATATATTCACTTCACTGCCGCCTGCGCCCTACCTCTCATCCACGTACTCGGTTTTAGCCGCACCTGCCACACGCATCGTACAGGATGGGGACATCATCGATCTGGGTAATCGTCACCTTGAAGTGATTCACACGCCAGGGCATTCCCCCGGCGGTATTGCGTTATGGGAAGCTGCCACAGCCACGCTGTTCAGTGGCGATATTGTCTACGATGGTCCGCTGATAGAAGATACCTACCATGCCAACGCCGAACACTACTATCAGAGTATGAAACGGCTGCTGGAACTCCCTGTACGCACCGTGCACGGTGGACACTTCAGCAGCTATGGCCGTGACCGGCATCACCAGATCATCAAACAATGGCTTGACGCACATGAACACGCCTGAGAACACCCCATGACCTTACCCACACTCGCCGTTATCGGTGTTGATCATCGGCATATTTACGGTCAGCTGGCCGGTATGCTCGAACTGGGTTGCACGTGTCGGGGATGGTGGACCGAGGGCGAACCTGAACCGGTTGCAGGATTCATCAAGCGCTTTCCTGATATCCCGCGAGCGGCTGATCGATCCACACTGATCAACGATCCGGACATTGACCTGGTGCTGATCGCTGACATCCCCGCGCGGCGTGCCAAACGCGCGATCGAAGCGATGCTGGCAGGCAAGGATGTCATGACGGACAAACCCGGGTGCACTACCACGGCGCAACTGAATGCCATCAAGCAAACGGTTAACAAGACCGGTCGAATCTGGTCCATCAATTTTTCTGAACGGTTCGAAGTACCCGCCGTCACCAAGGCAACAGAACTGGTGCATGCCGGCGCTATCGGTACCGTCATACAAACCGTCGGGCTGGGTCCGCATCGCCTGAATCGTGCTACCCGTCCAGACTGGTTCTTTGACGAAGACCAATATGGCGGCATCCTGTGCGACATCGCCTCTCATCAGATTGATCAGTTTCTGTTTTTCACAGACTCTACCGATGCGGAAGTGATTACCTCCAGCGTGGCCAACTTTGCCAATCCTAACGATGCCGGGCTGCAGGACTACGGTGACATACTGCTACGCAGTGCATCGGGACAAGGCTATATTCGTGTTGACTGGTATACACCCGACGCCCTGCCCACGTGGGGAGATGGCCGCCTGACGATCCTCGGTACTGAAGGCACTATCGAACTGCGAAAGTATGTGGATGTTGATGGTCGCCCGGGTACCGATCATGTGTATCTGGTGAACGGTGATCGCTGTGAACACATAGACGCCAGTAGCTGCGCACTGCCCTACTTCGAGAATCTGTTGCACGACATTCAACACCGAACGGAGACGGCCATGACCCAGGCACATTGCTTCAAGGTGATGGAGCTGGCACTGATCGCACAGGAGCAGGCAACCCGCCTGGGTCACCTGGCGCACTAGTGTAAATGGCCGTGTATCGTATCAGGCCACTTCAAATAAACCGGCAGCGCCCATTCCACCACCCACACACATGGACACAACAACATACTTCACACCACGTCGCTTGCCTTCAATCAGCGCGTGACCCACTTGCCTTGCTCCGGTCATGCCATAGGGATGCCCGATGGAAATGGCACCACCGTTCACGTTATAGATGTCCGGATCGATGCCCAGGTGATCGCGGCAATACAACACCTGACAGGCAAAGGCCTCATTCAACTCCCACAAACCAATGTCCGAGATCTTGAGCCCGGCGTTTTTCAGCAGCTTGGGAATGGCGTAAATCGGTCCAATGCCCATTTCTTCCGGCGCATTGCCCGCCACCGCCATGCCGCGATAGATACCCAACGCTGACAAGCCACGTTGCTCAGCCACTTTGCTGTCCATCAGGACGCTGGCCGAGGCGCCATCAGATAGCTGGCTGGCGTTGCCTGCCGTAATCAGTCCTCCATCAATAACCGGCTTGAGCCCGGCCAGGGTATCTACCGTGGTGCCAGGCCGATTACCTTCATCTTTCTCCAGCGTGACGTCTTGTTCCGACGTTTCACCGGTCTCCTTGTTACGCAGAATACGGGTGGCTGAAATAGCCACGATTTCATCGTCAAACGCACCCGCCTGTTGTGCTGCAGCCGTGCGCCGCTGAGATTCTGCTGCGTACTCATCCTGCGCATCACGGCTGATGGCATAGGTTTTCGCCACATGCTCCGCTGTTAGCAACATGGGCATGTAGGCCTGGGCAGCCTGCGCTATGACAGCATCGTCCTTTTCATCCGCTACCCAGTGCATATACTGATTCTGCACGGCCGAGATGTTGTCTTGCCCACCGGCCACGACCGTTTCCTGCCCATCAACCATGATCTGCTTGGCAGCCGTGGCAATCGCCATGAGCCCTGAAGAACATTGCCTGTCGATCGTTTGGCCGGCAACCGTAACGGGAATACCTGCCGCGAGGCTGGATAGTCGCGCCACGTTCATACCGGCCGTGCCTGCTGTGAGCACAGCACCCACGATGACATCATCGATCTGTGCAGGATCAACACCCGAGCGACTCACAGCGTGTGAGATGGCATGCCCCATCAACGTGGGAGACTTGATGTTGTTCAACGAGCCACGGAAAGCCTGGCCGATAGGCGTGCGGGCGGTTGATACGATGACAGCTTCTTTCATGTGAGGGGTTTTTGTTCTGCGCGGTGAGCGCCAGATTATACCCGTGGTAGCAGCACCGGGCCCTTTTCCATGAAACTGACGCTGATGCTGTCGCCATCCTGAAAATAGGTATCCACGTCAAAGACCACGAATATCTGCCCTACGGAGGTGTCAATCCGGTACTCCATGTGGCTGCCAGCGTAGGTTGCCTTGGCCACAGTCCCCTGCAGGCAATTGGCTTCACCCGCTGGTAGCAAGCGGATGCGAGTGGGCCGCACAGCCAATCGACGATCACCGGGTGTTGCATCGGTTGTGGGCGTTGTCATACGCATCTCGCCGATACTCACCGTAGCGATGCCCTCCTCCACGGCTGTGACGTTGACATCAAACACGTTCGCCTCACCAATGAAGTCGGCAACAAACTCGTTGACCGGCTGATCATAGAGTTCTCGTGGCGTACCAATTTGTGCAATCACCGCGTTGTTCATGACAATGATTCGGTCTGACACGGCCAGCGCCTCTTCCTGATCATGCGTTACATACACCACGGTCAAACCCAGTTTTGTCTGAATATCCCGAATGTCTTCACGCACCTGCCTGCGCAGCTTGGCATCCAGGTTCGACAAGGGTTCATCAAAGAGCAGCACCTGAGGTTCGAGCACCAGCGCTCTGGCAACCGCAACGCGTTGTTGCTGCCCACCCGACAATTCACTGGGGTAACGATCGCCGAAACCGGTCAAACCCACGAGATCCAGCCCGGCATGTGCGCGTTCCAGCACATCCGCCTTGTTCTTGTTGGAGATACGTAAACCGTAAGAGACATTTTCAAGCACCGACATGTGCGGAAACAACGCATACGACTGAAACACCATCGATACATCGCGATCGGTAGCCGGCAGCTTGGTGACATCGGTACTGCCAATGGTGATTCGGCCCTGCGTGGCCATCTCCAGCCCTGCAATCATGCGAAGCGTGGTGGTTTTCCCGCACCCGGAAGGCCCGAGCAACGTCACCAGCTCTCCAGCTTCCACCCGTAGCGATACAGCATCCACGGCAGTGACATCAGATCCATAGACTTTACTGACCTGTTCGAATTCAACCGAAGCGGCGTTGCTGCTGATGCTGGATGGGCTCATAAGGGTTCCACGATTACCAGTTGGTCCGTGACTGCGCAAGACGACGGCCGGTTTTACTCCGACCCACCACAAACTGCATCAGTGCAACCACCGTCAGCATGACAACAATCAGTGTGGATGAATAAGCAATGGCGATACCGTAGTCGTTGTTCTCGACACGACCGATGATGTAGCTGGTAGCCATATTGTATTCAGCGCTCACCAGAAAGATCACAGCACTGATAGCCGTCATCGCGCGCACAAAACTGAAGACCAGCGCTGCCAGAATAGCCGGGCGCATCAAGGGCAGGATGATGCGCACAAAGGTTCGCCAGGTACTGGCACCCAAGGTCAACGACGCCTCATCCAGGCTCTTGTCGAGCTGCGACATGGATGCAATGCCCGCTCTGACACCTACCGGCATGTTCCGGAAAATAAAGCTGATAACCAGGATGGCGCCGGTGCCTGTCAGTTCGATAGGCGGCACGTTGAACGCCAGAATATAGCTCACGCCGATAACCGTGCCCGGAATGGCGAAACTGAGCATGGTGCCGAACTCGAAGGCCTGCTTACCGGCGAAGTTCTGCCTCACCAGCAGCCACGCGGTAATCAATCCAATGATGGCTGTTAACGGTGCCGCCGTGGCGGCAATCTTCAGCGTGGTAAAGAACGAATCCCATGCTGAGCCTTTGAAATGAATGCCAAACTCGTTGAAGCTGACGCCAAAGGCGGTGATGTAGTGCTTGAACGTGAGTGAGTTGTCCAGCCCCCACAGCTCAACGAACCCACCGTAGAGAATCATGCCGTAAACCGTAACTGTAAAGAGTGTCCAGACACCGGTGATCAGATAGCACGGCAGGATGATGCGCTGTGGCAGACGTGCATGGCTGCCACCGTCGCCTTTTCCGGTTTGCGTGGTGTAGGACTTCTTGCCAAGCCAGCGCCGTTGAGCATAAAACGCACTGAGAGTGAATATTAACAAGGCAATAGCCAGCACCGCCGCCTTTCCCTGATCGTTCTGGGCACCAACGATGGCAAAGAATATTTCAGTGGACAGCACATCGTAGTTGCCACCGAGTACCAGCGGGTTGCCAAAGTCAGCCATGCTTTCGATAAAACCC
>CALLPU010000163.1 GCA_938016235.1 uncultured Granulosicoccus sp.
ATCTGATCACTGAAACTCTGTAGCACGTCCAACGGCATGTCGGACAGATCCTGGCCATGCTCAACACCATAACCCACCGCCAGACCCACGACTTCATGGGCATCGCGAAAAGCCAGACCCTTTCGCACCAGGTAGTCGGCCAGATCGGTGGCGGTGGAGAAACCGGATTTGGCAGCCAGTCTCATGGATTCGTGGCGCACCTGAATGGCAGGCAGCATGTCAGCAAATGCACGCAAGCAGCCAAACAAGGTATCAACAGAATCAAACAGCGGTTCCTTGTCTTCCTGGTTGTCCTTGTTGTAGGCCAGCGGTTGACTTTTCATCAGCGTCAGCAATGACAGCAGATTGCCGTAGGCTCTGCCGGTCTTGCCGCGCACCAGCTCAGGCACATCAGGGTTCTTTTTCTGCGGCATGATCGATGAACCGGTACAGAATCGATCGGGCAGATCAATGAAGTTGAACTGGGCGGACATCCACAACACCAGTTCTTCAGCAATGCGAGACAAGTGCATCATTGTCAGCGCCGTATTAGCGCAAAACTCAATCGCAAAATCCCGATCACTCACAGCATCCAGGGAGTTTTCACACAGACTGTCAAAGCCGAGTAATTCACGGGTTATCTGACGATCAATCGGGTATGACGTACCCGCCAGAGCAGCGGCACCCAGTGGCATCTGATTCAACCGTTTGCGGGTGTCCGCCAGGCGGTCAAGATCACGCAGCAGCATCTCGAACCAGGCCATGACGTGATGGCCAAAGGTAACCGGTTGTGCTGTCTGCAAATGCGTAAACCCGGGCATGATGGTATCGGTATGGGTTTCTGCCAGTGTCAGCAAACCCTGCAAAAGCCGCCGATACTCTTCGGCTGCTGAATCGCAGGCGTCACGCAGATACAGACGAATATCGGTAGCCACCTGATCATTGCGCGACCGACCGGTGTGCAATCGTTTACCGGCATCGCCAATTCGTGCTGTCAACGCCGCTTCGATATTCATGTGCACATCTTCCAGCTCAACCGACCATTCAAATTCGCCAGCCGCGATATCGGTTTCGATACTGTCCAGCCCCGATTGAATCGCCGTGTGATCAGCCTCGGTAAGCACGCCGATACGCAGCAACATGGTTGCGTGAGCACGTGAACCGGCGATGTCCTGCCGATACATGCGCTGATCAAACGTCACAGAAGCAGTAAAGGCCTGTACAAACTCATCGGTGGATTCTGAAAAACGGCCACCCCACAATGTATTTGAGGATGAATCAGCTTCTGGTGCAGAAGCACTGGACGATGTGCCGGGTGGGTTGTTTTGGTTCATGGAGTGCCGAGCTCGACAGCGATAATGGAGAGAGGTCTTTACCGGTAGTGTACTGATTCAACTAACGATGCGCCCGCTCGATCGCTACTTTGAGCCACACAACACGTCATACTGTTGGCATGAATGAGCCTGCCGCACACATCCTCATCACGCGACCCACGGGTCAGGAGACACAGCTGGCACACGGCTGCCGGCAACTGGGTCTGACCGTCAGCCACATTCCGTGTCTGGGTATTCAGGCACTGGCAGATGCACCGTTGCAATCCCGGCTTGAGGAAGACGCTGACATTGTCCTGTTTACCAGTCAGAATGCCGTGTTACAGGCGCACAGCCGTATTGCCCTACCCTGGCCGGGTTTTCGCGTCCATGCCATTGGCCAGGCCACTGCACAGACGTTGGCAACAATCGGCCAGTCCGTGGAGCTGATGCCAGTCTCCCCGTATAACAGCGAATCCTATCTGGCCCAGATTGAGGCAATGCCAGCTCAGCGTTTACTCATCATCAAGGGAGAAGGCGGCAGAACACACATCGCAAAGCACCTGCACCTGCGCAACTGGACAGTCTCCAGTGTCGACGTCTATCGGCGGGTGTTACCCACCGTGTCCAGACAACACGTAGCTGACGTTTTCACACATCCGTTGCCTGACGTAGTCAGTGTAGGCAGTAACGAGACGTTGCTTAATCTGATGAAACTGGTTGAGCCTTATCGAGAAGTGCTGCTCAACATACCTCTGCTGGTCAACAGTGTTCGGTGTCGAGAGCTTGCAGCCACACTGGGCTTTGCTCACGAGCCAATGGTCGCCGTTCCCGCAGGTGATTCGGGCCAGTTGCGCAAGCTTCAGGCATGGCTGAAAACAGGTCAGCGGTCAGACCTGTAGAGAGACAAGACGATCACCGATAGCCCCTTGTCATGATCCGCTACGATAAATGGTAGCTGCATTATTCAGTACCGGCTGCACAATGCCATCCTTGCACTACACTAATATGTTGAAATTCAAGTCGTTGCATTTGATCGCAGCGTTACCGGCATACCAGGCTTGCGAACGGCCCGGTGTCGTCAGTCCACACGCTGAGGAAACAAGATTCCGGTGAGCGAGACAGGCACAGACAGACGTGCTGATCATGAAGTTCGACAGGCGGTCGACAACATCCAGAATCGTTTTCTGGAACGCGTTGGCGATCGTGTCGCGCGCGGTTTGTCTTTGCGCGAGTTGGGCGAAGAGCTGATCATTGAAGCGCTGCGCCTGACCGAGGCTCACTACGGTTGCGTCCTGCGTCTGGAAGCTGACGATCTGGTGACACTGGATGCAGTCGTGTCCATCGAACAGGATGGCTCCATTTCCCGTCAGCACGATACGCTGCTGCATCGCCAGAGTGATGCTCTGCTG
>CALLPU010000164.1 GCA_938016235.1 uncultured Granulosicoccus sp.
CTTCCTTGCCTTCCGGCTTCCGGCTTCCGGCTTCCGGCTTCCGGCAATACTACTTATCGGTACTCAGTTCCATTTTGCCATCTTTGCCACGCCTAACGCCAACTGCTTCACAAAAGGTCGGAGGTGCTGTTCAAAAAAACGATCAGACTGAGCCAACAAAGAGTACGGACGGTATGCGGTGACAACATACTTCTTGCGCCTCACTGACATCCAGTCACGTTTATAGGCATCGTCGCCGCTTAAGAAATCCAGACGTTTGACACCGTCATTCTCAATTACATGCCGAACCATGTGCGCCATTAGCAGCGTTCCAGGCGAGTAACTGTCATACGACGAATCATGTGCAAGTTTATAAATGAATGCATTGCCTCCCTTTACAACCCAGAAATGGATCGCAACAGGCACATCACCAATACTGAGTAGGCCGAGCCTCAATTCTCCCGATTTTGCGCAAGCTGACATCAACTGAGGGATAAAATGCGGATGAGGCTCAGGTACTTTCCAGCTGAGATCGTAAACCTGCTGGTAGATTTGAAGCAGATGATCCAGATCTTTTCGGTCGTCATGAACGCTAAATTGAACATTAGGCAATTTCATGAGTTTGGCTGTTTTGCGACGCAACGTGCTTCTTAGTCTACCCGGGCGGCCAGCTATGTAATTCTCATAGCTTCCTTCCACATCGTGCACCCAATTCAATTGATGCACCTTTAGGTAGGGTTTCCAACCAGCCTCCTTCAGCCTATGAAGAATGATGCCGATTTCAGGAGCATCAAGATCCACGCCTCTCAGTGCAAGGGAATGTGGTGACTCCGATCGTAAGATATGCATCAGCAAAGAGCCTACATATTGATGCACAGAAACACATGAACACAACGGGCGATAGTCAACGCTATAGTAGTTGTCCAGAGATGACAGGCGAGTGATACCCACTGAAGTTTTTTCCAGATACAGCGGGAACAGTACATGAACTGACTGTTGAGCATCAGCAGTGAACTGGGCCTCAGCAATATCGTGGAACGGTCCGTCACCCTCACCTTCTGCTGTTCCGTAAAACTCCCTATTGGTGTTCTCATCGACCTCGGCAACGTCACCGTGACGACCTGTCAGACAGCCATACACCAGGTGAGAAAATCTGCTGTCGAAAGCGACAAACTGCTCGAAAATACTGTACCAGTCGGAAGTGCCCGGAAATATCCCTGCATCGTAGTGAACCAAGGGAACCTCTAGTTCTTCTAAACCACCCAGAATTGTGAAACGCATGGTGAACCTCCAAGTGTCCTGACACAAAAGACGTGAATCGCGGTAATCTGTGAAGCCAATCTCTTGCACAAACGGCTCAGGTTCCCAAGCTCTCCAAGGGCAATAGTTTAATGCCTGTCAAGTTGTAAGCAGGGACTTTAAGCATAAATTGTGCATTAATACAAAGCATCCCTACACCGCCGCCACAACCCAAGCGGATTTGCAAAAGGAAATGTAACAGGTGCCGATTCTCTCAGCGTTGCAGCCCATTCAGATCAGGAATCTAGCCAGACCAGCAATCATCTGTATTGCCACAATTGCCATTGTGGTGGCACTGTTCTGGTCGACTGTCACCTCTATTGTGGGGATCTGGTCGGCGTCCGAAACGTTTACTCATGGCTATTTTGTTCTACCGGTTTTTTTCTGGTTGGTGTGGCGCCAACGTGATGCTCTTGACCGCCTGCAGATAGACCCTGACTATTTAGCGCTTCTACCACTCACAGGGGCTGGTGCCCTTTGGCTGCTATGCAAACTGGCAGGAATTCAAGTTGGCGAACACCTGGCATTCGTTCTCATTCTCATCTTTTCTCTTTGGTGCGCACTGGGAAGAAATATAGCTGATGTAATCAAGTTTCCTCTGGCATTTCTTGTCTTCCTCGCACCAGTGGGTGAAGAGCTAGTACCCTACCTGATGGAAATTACCGCGGATATGACTGTCTGGGCAATTCGCCAGACCAATATCCCCATTTACCGCGAAGGGTTGTTTTTCAGCCTACCCTCTGGAAATTGGTCGGTTGTTGAAGCGTGTAGTGGCATCCGCTACTTGATTTCCTCCACTGTACTTGGCGCGCTATACGCTTATTTAAGTTTTTGTTCTTTGCGTTTGAGAATTGCCTTCATGGGAATCGCTTTGGCAGTTCCAATTCTTGCAAATAGCATGAGAGCATTCATTATCGTGATGCTTGGTCATTTTAGTGGTAATGAGATTGCTACCGGTGTCGATCACCTCGTTTACGGATGGCTGTTCTTCGGTATCGTCATGTTTGCGCTGTTTAGTATTGGTGGTTGGTTACGAAAATTTGATGTGCTACCTCTTTCAGATGCACCTACATCCCTATCATCTGAGGAGGTGAAAGACGGAAGCCCTGCCAACCAACGAAAGCTCACTTCCACTACGAGTTCTAACGATTCTGGTAACAAGCAAATTCGAGGAATATTCCCCGGACTCATTGCTGCTTCAGTATTCAGCGCAGTATGGCCTTTGTGGTTTGCAACCGCCAACATCAACAACAGTTCGATCACCCCCAACACGTTGGCAGCGACCTTTTTACCTGCCGGGAAGATTATCGATGAGTCAGTTGAACCGCTAGTGTCAACGGTATCATCATGGCAACCGCGCAATCATGGACACGATGTGCGTGTTGAATCCCACTACATTTTCGAGGGAGCCCAAAATCAGAAATTGCCGCCTGTGCGAACCATCGCTTTTGTTTACCTGGAGCAGCAACAAGGCAAGGAAATGATCAGCTCACGTAATACACTCGTGGCTACCAGAGACGATCCCTGGCGTTTGATTCAGTCCGCAAACATTGCTGTTGAATTTGAACGAAGCTCAGAAAACAACGTCGATGGCCTCAATACCGAGACGATCACTGTAAAGGAAAGCGTACTCAAGAGCAGCGTGCAACAGCTAAAAGTATGGCAGTGGTACCGGATCGGCAGCACGCTCACGTCAAGTGTTCTTGTTGCGAAATTTGTAGAAGTGCGTAATAAACTTTTTCTACGAGACACTGTCAGCGCAACTTATATTCTCGCAGCTGATGCAACACATGCCGAATCGTTTAAAGTCCTGTCGGACACCCTGACAATGATTCTCGAAGAAGCAACGTTTTAATTGCCCAGTTCTGAGCTTTCCAGAAAGAAATATTCAAACTCCCAACGCAAACCGAAACACTCAGAAGCCGATATTCACGTCGAAGTCACAAATAGAGATTCGAGAGACATATTTTTGTTAATAGAATGCTCAAGGTTAGCAATGTTACCAGCTCACTCTACATATAGATCACTTGAAGTCCCATCGCATGGATATACGAAACCTGTCAGATCTTGATTTTCCAAGCTCATCACTAGTGTCGCTAATTGCGGTGTTGAAACTGGCTGCGGCTGAGACTGAGCGTCCAACTGACCGCTGAAACCGAATATTGAAGTACGTCAAATCGGTAATAGTTGAGTCAGGATTACGAATCGAAGCACGCGACCCTTTTCCAATGCTTGTACTGATCGAACTGACCCTACCTTGGAGAACGTGGGTTAGCTCCAACCGCTCATCTATAGATTGAGTATCGTCGGTCAATGGAGAAAATGAAGTCTGGCCGATGGGTGTTGAATCAGTGCTCGGATCAACGTTTATCGGTATAGAATTCTGGTTCTCCGAAATCACGTCGGCTGCAGCAAACCGGTCGCTATTGAACAAGGATCTCTGAAGCGCCGACCGACGATACCAGTCAAGTGTCAGCGTGTTTCTTCTGCCACCCCACTTCGCTTGAATGAAAGGAGAATGGCCATAACTGCGCTCACCATAACCGGCCAGAATCTGCAGATGATTGACAGGCTCCCAACTTACATTGACACCCCAAAGGAACCCATCCAAATCTTCATCCGGAATTTCTATATCCATCCATTCATGCCCTAGTGTGAAGGACACCAGAGTTTTCTGACTATTCACAGGGAAGCCAAAATCAAGCGTAGCCTCGCTTAACTTAAATGTTCCAGTCTCATCAACTTCGGTGACCTGATGGCTGGCATCAGCCACCACAAAAAGACCTCCGCCTTGCAACAGACTACGCGATTCGATTCTGAAAACATGGCTCTGGCTAGAGGGTTGTTGGTTGTCAGACACATCAGTATGTAGATAGACGTGTTCAACCTGTATGGTGGATGCACTCCCAACTTGCCTGTTTGCTTGACCACTCACTGAAAAATCGTACTGCGAGCGATCCAGATTGGCTACGCCCAGAAACTCTTCAGCACTGCCTGCTATCGATTTTCGTATCTGATCAATGCTAGCGTCAAACTGAATTGAAACTCTCTCAGGAACTACTTGATACTGGCTGCCAAGTTTAAGTGTAGGCCGTGTTGTAGAATCTTGAGTGTCGAGATCACGCACATGATCGATGCCAAGCCTTGCATTGACGTCTAACAATCGACCCTTACCATTAATCGACAGGTAAGGTCGTAACCCTATTAAGGTTTCAGATTCTCTCTCAGGGACGTTTGAAGAATCCGAATTCTCCTGGACAGTAACGTCAGATTGCAGACCGCTATTGATGCGCCATTGCGCTGCTTCCACTGGGAAGCTCATTAACCATTGTGCCATAACACCTGTTATTGACAAAAAAATGCCAGGATAAGTCAGCAACTTATGATTGGACAAACTCATCGCTAGTAAGAGTAATTGT
>CALLPU010000165.1 GCA_938016235.1 uncultured Granulosicoccus sp.
CAGGCCCTACCACATCGACTCGCATGGATAAATTCACGGAGATGATGCTCGCCGAGTATGGCTTGCTTGGCATGATTGGCAAGGCCGAACGCGGCGACGCAGGCATCAACGCCATTCAGAAGCACAAGGCCGTGTATCTCATGGCGGTTGGCGGTGCGGCTTACCTGGTATCCAAAGCGATCAGACAATCTCGAATTGTGGCCTTTGAAGAACTCGGCATGGAAGCGATTCATGAATTTGTCGTGGAAGACATGCCGGTTACGGTAGCAGTAGATGCCAGCGGCGAATCGGTACACAAAACCGGCCCGGCCCTGTGGAAAGGCAAACTGGATCGTGGAGAGGTACACCCGGTCTATTTCAAGTAACCTTACAATCTGGCAGCTTGCGATACACAGATTGCTCGAGGGCGTCTGCGCTTCTGCTCAGTGCACTACCCTTGTACTTGCCTGGAAAACGCAACATTTCAATGAGAACACTCTCCTTCAGCTCAACGCGCCACGCACTCACGCTGACGCACTGCAGGACAACACTGATAGCCCTGGTGGCCAGTGTTGTTATCAGCGGCTGCGCATCCTCCGGTAGCTCTCTGTCAGGAACTCCCGGTGCTGCTGGCAATAACAGCCGGATCACTGCGTGTAAAAGCACCGACACGCAGGTCAGCAGTAGCAACCAGTGCCTGCAAGACGACGCAGCCTGTTACCAGATCAGCAATGGGCAATGGTGTACTGGCGAAAGAGGCAATGTCTGTCCGGCAGGCTCAACCGCGCTATCCGCCGGAGTGGCCTGCCCCATCGGTAAACGGTGTTTTCGTGTCGGCGAATCATTGGAATGCGCGATAAACTGATCACAGAACACCGTATGAAATAGTGCAATGAGTCGCTGATCCGCAAAGCAAGTCGGGTACCGGTCAACGGTTGTGTTCAACGAGGTCGATACACGGTTGTTAAACGTGACAATCTCGTGACTCATCCATGCACCGCCCGTTGAACTCTGCTGTTGGCAATGTCAAGACCGATCATTTTGAGCAACCCGTCGATCTGTGCTCGGTACTGACGGCATGTGCCGAAGATCAGCGGGAAGCCTGGTCGCATCTGCACACGCTACTGTGTGAAGCGGCAGAACAGCGGGCTTATGAAATCCACATTGAGCCTGATGAAGATTGCTGGCGAATCAGGTACCGAAGCCCGTTCAACTTCTCTGAAACAAGAATCGATTCAACCGCTGGTTACCAGCAAACGTTGACTCAACTGCAGGACCATCTTTGGCAGATCAACGATCCACGATCTGCGCGCCGCGCCCTTTTCGAATTTCCGGTTTACGACATCAGCTGGTTATTACGCATCGATGTGGTACCCAGTGCTCGCGGGCAGACGTATCGGATTACGTTGTTACGCCCGTCAAAGGAACCCTCCCCCAGGCTGGATTCGCTTGCCCTGAGTCGTGAGCAACATACGCAAATTCGATCTGTGCTTCATGAGCGCAAGGGGTTGCTGATTCTCGCAGGCGATCTTGAGCAACCTCGCCTGCAAACAGCCAGAGCACTGGTTCAGGAAATGGTTGCACCAGACCGGAAAATCGTTTGTGCAGACAGCGCGGGGCACCCTCTGTTTCCACGAACCACGCAGTTGACAATAGACACCCCACCCACCAGCGCACAACTGAACACGTGGAGCGCCATGTGCCAGCTAGGGTGCGATGCCATCGTTTCCTGTCAGTTGTTCGATCGTCAGTTGATCAGCCATGCATCCAGGGATACGGTGGTGATTCAGAGCATTCCGGGTAGCACCGCGGCCGATGCCCTGGAGAGAATGCTCAGCATCGGTATACGCAGCGAAGCTCTGGCACGAACGCTCAGTGCCATCGTGGTACAGAGGCAGGTTCAATGTATCTGTCGATACTGTCGCCAGTCTCAAGTACCGGATGACGATGGAACGGCCTGGTTGGCTGAACACAGTCCGATCAAGGCCGGTAACATCAACGACTGGCTACGTCATCGAATGCGATCGTCGTTCAGTCAGGCACAGGGCTGCGAAAAGTGTGGTGAAACAGGCCTGGGATCGGTGCTTGACATCTTCGATATCGTACCCGTTGGCGCAGATGTCAGAGATGCGCTTTACGACACTGACATCCGCTACGCCCTAAGCTTGCTGAGCAGCAGAACGTCACTGTCCACCCATCTGTTGAATCTTGCTCAGGAAGGCATCATTTCCCTTACAGAAGCGGTCAGAGTGGCGCCACTGGCAGCCAGTAACGATTAACGACCCGTTTCCGACTGACACTCAACAATAGCGCTAACCGTGCCGGCATTGCTCGTTCTGGACAGATGCCCGATAGGCCTTCGAACGGATGCCTTGCCACGAAAAAAGACAGACTCGCTGAACCCCACATTATCATTTGAACGGACCACTAGGCTGCTTCAGCATCGTCCCCGCGTACGATACCTTTGGTGCTGGCCACACCGCCATGGATCACGGTCAGCTTGGGCACGCCGGCATGTTCGACACGATCTTCAACCCAGGTGTGTTCGCTGCTCAACAGATCCGACCAGACGATACCGCTGGAGCCCTGGTCGCTGATTCGTCGATACAGGTTACCGTTAAGCTGATTGCGCTGCACCAGAAACGATCTGAAGGCTTGAAAAAAGTGGGCATCGACATCGCGCTCTACGTCCCAGAAGTCGTCCAGAGAACCCTGATCGGTGAGGCCGGGTATGTCATAGATGGCATCACCGAGTGTTTTGACGGGTGTGCCGTGAAACAGTGAGGAGATACCCACCGTACTGTTGATCAATACCGTGCCCTGAGCATGCCGGAGCAGTGTGGGCAGACACACATCATGCACGTAGAAAACGCGCCCTTGTAAACCCAGTTCGGCTACCAGGTTTGCAAATAGCGTTGAATAGTCGGTGTAACCCCGATCCAGCGGATGGTGCTTGAACACAATCGCCTTGTTGATGGGGGCATTTTCCCGAAATGACGCCAGCACCTCGCCAATAAAGTGTTCGATGGAGTTGAAGTCGGAGTGCACGACTACCTGCATGTCACAATGCACTTGCAGCGGACAGACAAAATAGTTCTTGTCGAATTGTGGAATGAGTTCATCAAGCACTTGACTCTCAAGCCGTGAATAACGCCACTTGCGCAAACCTGAGCGTATCCAGCGTGATCCTTCCGACAACCACTCGAAGGGGCGATGGTGCCTGTAGTGCGGAAACCGTCGCTTGCGCGCAGCGCTGGCCCAGTAATAGATCATGGCATACAGGGCGGTGAGCTGAAATACACTGCCAGGCTGCGGCAATTCGGCCGGCAAGTCCACTGGTCCGGTGGCGATGTTCAAATTGCCACGCATCATGGAAGAATGGCCATTCACACCGTTCTCTTCCAGCGTTATGAAATTGGGGCGTATATAACCTTCTTCGAACACAAACACGCGCACTTCCAGTCGGGCAGCCACCTCTCTTGCAATGCGATGGTAGGCTCGACAGTCACCGAACAGGTAGATACGACCTATACTGCGATTGATGACCAGCCGCTCCAGCCAGGATTCCCAATCCTTCAACTCACCCGTGTAATCAATAGCACCTGAACGTCGATAAAAGAATCGATCACCACCATTGAAATTTATTTTTGTTACGGCAAAACCACGCGCTTCAAGATCATCACCAAAGCGCGAAAAGAATGGACCGATAGGGCCTTGCAGAAGCAGCACATTACGGCGCATACCGAAGCCCCTTGACGATGTTGGCTACCTTGCTCATCTGCTTGCCAGACCAGCTGTTTTCATTTTTCTTCAAGGTCTGCTCCTTCTGCCGCTGAATGGCTCTGACCATCTGTTCAGCCGACACGAATTCACCGGATGCTATATCGACATAGCGTGGATACATCACCAGTACCAGGTACACCATTTCATCCAGTGAACGACGCCGACTGCGTCTTTCCACTGTCCTGCTGTCTTGTGTCAAACCCCAGCCAGCGTAAAAAGGTGCGCCGTAGGTAACCACTTTCTTTTCCCGTAACAGGGCTTCAAAACCTGACAAAGACGTCATCGTATGCAATTCGTCACAAGCCTCTATACAGTCAATGATCGATGAATCAGTATCCACATAATCTGCGCAGGACTGCTCGGTAAACGGATCTACCTTGCCGCGCCGGTTGCCCGCCTGAACATCCGGATGCGGTCGATACACGATCCATGCATCCGGTAGCGCCTTACGAACCGCTCTGAGCAGTGCCGCATTGGTCGTTACATCCGAACAACCACGCTTGATAGACTCATCATCCTCAACCTGCCCCGTAACCAGCACACATAACTTATCGGCCGATGCCCGGTTTCTTTGACCGGAACTTGCCACATCGTACTTCGAGACCCGCGCTTCGATGATCAGTTTGCGCAAAGCGCGACCACGTTCGATGTCCTCAGCACGACAGTTATGATCATTCAGCAAGGTTTCGAGATCACTGGCAGCGTTGGGATCGAAATACAAGCCCTGACCGTCAATGACTAACGAGCCGGGTGCCGTGAAATTGGAACCCAGCCCGGCTGAGCGCAAAAAACCGTCCTCGAGCCGCCAAACGGGCAGTTTCGGGCTTTGATCCTGCTCGGCAAAGTGCCTGAAACCCCAGGTCACCAGCGTATCTGCATCGCCAGTATCGCCATGATCACCAAACGTGACAGACCCGTCTGGAGAGCGCAGGAACTGCTGAATGTAACGCCTCTTCCACGGTGTGATTCCCACACAATGAAAGTGTCTGGCATTCCGGCGGAAATTGTCTTTCTGCAAGCGCACGTGTTCCAGGG
>CALLPU010000166.1 GCA_938016235.1 uncultured Granulosicoccus sp.
CGCAGTACGATGTCCTCGCGGGGTTGCAGCTCCAGCGACGCTTTGCTTGCTGTTAGCTCATCACTGAATTCACCGGCGGAGTAAAGATCCACGCCATTGACCTTAAGTTTTGTCGCTGTCACTGCACCATTAAACGGTTCGGTATGGGTTGTGATCGAGCCGTCATCGGGTTGTGTGAGTGTGGTGGCCAGCGTCCGGGCCATGTCGTAGAGTGGTGCTACCAGTCCATAGCATTGATCGCGATGTTCTACACATTCCCCCAGAGCATAGATTCCAGGCGACGAGGTCTGCATGGCGTCGTCGACGAGTATGCCGCGATTCACCGATAAACCGGCATCCTCAGCCAGCTTCGTTGCCGGCCGGATGCCCACTGCCATCACGAGAAGATCACACGCTGTCTCACTGCCGTCGGCGAAGCGTACGCCTGTGACCGCCGTCTCGCCAAGAATCTCGGTGGTGCTGGTGGCTGTACGTACTTCAATGTGTCGACGCTCGAATTCTTCTTGCAACAGGTAGCTGGCGCTGCTGTCCAGTTGCTTCTCCATCAGGTGATCACACAGGTGTACCACGCACACATCCATACCTTGTTCTTTCAAGCCTGCTGCCGCTTCAAGCCCGAGCAAGCCACCACCGATAACCACGGCTCGCCCGCCTTGTTTGGCGGTTTCGAGCATGTAGTCCACATCGTCCAGATCACGGTAGACTCGAACGCCCGGCAGGTTGTGTCCCGGCAGTGGAATGATAATGGGGTTCGACCCTGTAGCGATGACCAGCTTGTCGTAGTCGTAGATGTCGCCATGACAGGTTGTGATGCACTGCTGCTGGGGGTCTATCGCTGCCACAGGCGTTGCCCGGCGTAGCGTGATGCCGTGGGTGGCGTACCACTGTTCATCGTGCGTAATGATGTCCTCATAGGTCTTATCACCCGAGAGTACGGGCGAGAGCATAAGGCGGTTGTAGTTGACGCGTGGCTCTGCATTGAACACGCTGATGTCGTATCGATCCGCATCAAGCGTGAGCAGATGTTCCAGCATTCGGCCCGGTGCCATGCCATTACCAATAATCAGTAGTTTTTCTTTCATGATGTCACCGATGTGTGAGAGGAGGCCGCTGCGAGGGGCGATACGCGCTCGCGCCGCTTTGCGGCAATGGCATCAAGCATTTCCTCAGAAGGATCAGCACCGCCTTCGTAGGCTTCCAGAAACTCCAGTAACTCTTCGCGATAGGCGTAGTAGTCGCGGTGGGCCATGAGTTCTTCGCGAGAACGCGGTCGAGGCAGGTCAACTTGCATGATGTTGCCCACGCGTGCCTGCGGGCCATTACTCATCATCACGACCTTGTCTGCCAACAGGATGGCTTCATCAACATCGTGGGTAACGCACACGGTGGTTACCTGAGTGCGGGCCCAGACATCCATCAGCACATCCTGCAGTTCCCAGCGTGTCAGGCTGTCGAGCATGCCAAACGGCTCGTCGAGCAACAGCAGTTTGGGGGACAGCGCAAAGGCGCGGGCAATGCCAACGCGTTGCTGCATGCCGTTGGACAGATCGTCAGCCATACGGTGCATGGAATCAGCTAATCCCACGCGGGTCAGGAAATACTCCACCACATCGCGTCGCTCAGCAGCGCTTGCTTTGGGATATACCTGAGAGACACCGAGCATCACATTGTCAAACGCGGTTAACCAGGGCATGAGCGACGGAGACTGAAACACAACGGCCCGCTCCGGGCCGGCATCCAGAACGTGCAGGCCGTCCAGTATCACGCTGCCGCCGCTGATTTCGTTCAACCCGGCGGCCATCGACAACACGGTCGACTTGCCACAACCGGAATGCCCAATCAACGTAACAAACTCGCCCTTGTCCATCTTCAGATCGAATCCCTTGACCACAGCCAGATCGCCCTGCGGGGTCGGGTAGATCTTCGTCAAGTCACTGAATTCCAGATAGCGGGTCTGTATGTGGCTTTTGCCCGCATCGATCACCGCCTTGGGTACCTGCTTGTGTCGGTTGATCGGGATGACATTGGGTGCCGGGCGATCAGCTTCAGCCTGTTGTGCTCGTGAGGTGCTCAATGCCAGCAGGTGACGTGTGATGGCGGCACGGGTTTCGATGAAACCGTCATGATGATTCATGGCGGCTCTATCGCGGGGGTGATTGATGTTTACAACAAACTCTTCGCCCAGCGTTGCACAGGGGGCTGGGGTTAATGCAATGACTCGATCTGCCAGGAGCAGAGCTTCATCGACATCATTGGTAATCAGAATGATGGTCTTCTTTTCCTGTTGAGAAATGCTGGCCAGTTCATCCTGCAAACGGGCTCGAGTTAATGCATCCAGTGCCGATAACGGCTCGTCGAGCAGGAGCACATCTGGCTGCATGGCAAAAGCGCGAGCCACTGCCACGCGCTGGCGCATTCCACCAGACAGCTCTGCAGGTTTTCTGTCGCGCGCATGGCTTAGCCCCACCATGTCTATGTAGTGATTGACGCGATCACGGCGCTCTGCGCGGCTGGATTTTCTGGCAACCTGATCCACCGCCAGGGCGATATTGCCGGTCACTGACAACCATGGCATCAATGAGTAGGACTGGAACACCACACCGCGCTCCGGGCCTGGCTCTGTTATCTCCTTGCCGCGGAAAATAACACCTCCGACATCCGGCGAGATCAGCCCCGCCAGCAGCGATATCAGCGTGGTTTTACCGGCTCCGGAAAAACCGACAATGGCCACGAACTCACCTTCAGATACGGTGAGATTGACATTGTCGAGCACACGTTCTGCCGGTATGTCCGAGTAGCCTTTGGAGACGCCGGACAGCTCCAGAACGGGGGTGGATGGTGTCATGGTTGGCTTACCGGTTAGCATTGAAAGTGAATGCCTGCTGCAAGGCGAACATGACGCGGTCCAGCATGAATCCGATGATGCCGATGGTCAGCACCGCTACCATGATCCGAGCCAGTGAATCGGATGAGCCGTTCTGGAATTCATCCCACACGAATTTGCCCAGTCCCGGATTTTGCGCCAGCATTTCTGCGGCTATCAACACCATCCAGCCAACACCCAAAGACAAGCGTAAACCCGTAAAGATAAGTGGCAGGGACGATGGCAGCACGACCTTGGTGATGGTTTGCCAAGTGGGTAACTGCAACACTTTGCCGACGTTCATCAGGTCCTTGTCGACACTGGCTACACCCAGCGTGGTGTTGATCATCGTTGGCCAGAGTGAACACAGCGTGACGGTGACGGCCGACACCACGAGCGATTTTGGAAGCCAGTCAGAGGTGTCAACGTAGAGTGCCGACACCACCATGGTGACGATGGGTAACCAGGCCAGTGGCGATACGGGTTTGAACAGCTGTACCAGTGG
>CALLPU010000167.1 GCA_938016235.1 uncultured Granulosicoccus sp.
CGTTCATCAACACGCTAAGCCTGTTTGAAACAGGATTCAGCTGGGGCGGCGTGAACAGCCTGGCGGTGGTCTACCCCAACGTGGAGCGCCCGGGTCGTGACTATGGTGGCAAGCTGGTTCGCTTGAATATCGGGCTGGAAGCCACACGCGATCTGATTGACGACCTGAACACAGCCTTGCAACCGCTGTAAAGCGTCAAAACCCCACGGCACTGCCATCGCTGCGTGGATCAGCAGCCGCTTCAATCAAACCGCTGGGATGGTGTACCAGTGCACCTGCGTGCCCCATGATTTCTTCATAACTACCCACGATCTCCACATCGTGCCCCATCGCCTTGAGTTCTTCATACACACGAGCATCAAAGCGATCTTCGATACGCAAGTTGGTCGATTCACTGCCCCAGGTTCGGCCCAGTAACCAGCGCGGTGCGGTGATGGTTTCCTGCAACGGTTGTTCGTGAACCACGTGCCGGGTAAACACCATCGCCTGTGTCTGCGGCTGCCCCTCTCCTCCCATCGTGCCATACGACATCACGCGGCCATCGCTCAGTAATGCCAGTGCAGGCTGAATGGTATGAAAGGGCCGTCGAAAAGGCTCCAGCGTGTTGTGGTGCTCTGCATCCAGCGAAAAACTGATACCCCGGTTCTGCCAGGTAATCCCGCTCGTAGGCAGAATCATGCCCGAGCCAAATTCCCAGTACACACTCTGAATGAAACTCACCGCTCGCCCTTCTCGGTCAATCGCCCCGAGCCACACGGTATCCCCACCCACGGCAGCATCGGGCCACGGTGCAGCCTGCTCGGCATTCACCTGCGACGCCATGGCATCCAGCCGCGACGGTTCCAGATAGTCTGTAGCAGGCGTGCTCATGTAGGCAGGATCGGTAACGTGCCGATCGCGGATGCGGAACGCGCACTTGGTGGCCTCAACCAGTGCGTGTACAAACGCAGTGCTGTCCAGGGTTGCTTCAGGCAGTCGGTCGTGAACCCCCAGCAGCAGCAACGAGGCAAGCCCTTGTGTGGGCGGTGGCATGTTGTACAACGTATGGCCACTCACCTGAGCGCTTAGCGGCTCTACCCACAACGCCTGGTGACGTTCGAAGTCATCCAGCCGCAGGGGGCTTCCGGCAGACTCCAGTTCAGAAGCCATGGCCCGCGCCAGTTCACCGCGATAGAAATCATCCAGCCCTGCTTGCGCAAGGTGCTGCAACGTGTCGGCAATCCTGGTCTGTAACAGCTTCTCGTTTTCCTGCAATGCCTGGCCACCGGGCAGATAACAGTCGGCAAAACCGGGTTGCGCTTCAAGCTGATCGCGCTTGCCCTGAATGTTGTTGGCCAGCGTGCCGGTGACAGCCACACCCTCGCGCGCATAGTGCGTGGCATCTTCCAGCAAACGCGATAGCGGCAGCTTGCCTCCCAGCTGTTGCTGACTGTACTCGAACGCTGCCTGCCAGCCAGACACCGCTCCCGCCATGGTTAATGCGGCCAGCGGCCCACGATCGGGAATGGCTGCATGCCCGGCGTTCTGGTAAAAGTCTCGCGTGGCAAGCTCTGCTGCCGCGCCACACGCATCAATGCCCGTCACAGGCTTTCCAGGTGTGTGCATGAGCCAGAAATTGTCGCCGCCCAGATTGTTCATGTGCGGGTACACCACAGCAATGGTGCTGGCTGCCGCAATCATCGCCTCCACGGCGTTACCGCCTTCTTGCAGCACACGTAATCCAGCCTGGGAAGCCAGGTGATGCGGCGTCACTACCATGCCGTTATAGCTGCGTTTTGTCTGAAGCATGTGAGTTCCGTCGTTAGTGGGGTGAGCAGGCAATAGCCAGTGAGTGAAGGTTTGCAGATGCGTTTGTGTTCGCGTGTGCGCTTGCCACCAGGCTGATACCTGCCAGCGTATCCCAACCTGATGAGCCGCCAATGCTATCAGCAAGTCTCTGCACGGCAAGTGCCGAGGCACGAACATCTGAAACGGAGTCTTCCGGTTCATCTGCCCATAGCAGTGTCAGCAGTTGTCGTACGGGTTCCGAGCACTGGCCTTTTGCTGCCATGCGCAAATGTGCCGCGCTGATGCCATGGGTACGTGTAGCCAGTGCAGGCTCCAGAACCTGCCACAAGGTGCAGGCCATCCCGGGCTGATCATTCTCATGCAGTGCCAGCATCACACCAGCCAGCAGATCATCGCCTGCGGGTGTGAGTCCGGGCCCGGCACCGAGCAATTCAGCCACGCCAGCCGGGCAGGTAGAATCAGCCTGTGCCAGCCAGCGCTTGAGCCTTTTCAGAGGCGCGGCACTCTGCCGTCGCAGCCCGTGTTCTATCGCCGTTGATGCAGCAGCCGAATGCGATGCGTGCACATCCAGTAACCACCCGAAACCGGCGTCGATTGCACCAGACTCACGGCATACACACTCACTGCACGCACGAAGCCGCTGACGCACCAGATCCAATTCAGCCGTGCCTGGCCTGTGCAACCTTCGGCCACTGTAGGCAGTGTCTTCCATCAGGCAGGTAACTTCCTCAAAGACAACGGACTGCCCGCGCACTGCTCTGCTGAACAACCCGTGTTGTTCGGGGCCCAGCAATAGCTGTAGAGGCCCACGCCCCACAGACTCCAGGCCCACACACACGATGCCAGCATCGCTCTGTACATAGAGAGTTCGTTCAAACACGGCAAGCACCTGGCCGCGCTGGTTATGTTGCAGAACTCTGAGCGCCTCACTGCCTGCACTAATCAGTGTTGAACACCGTACAGACAGAACCTCAGTGATCACCGTCTGCCTCATCGTCGGCCACGATGTGCGTGCCCGTCTCGCCACGCAAGGCTTCCATGGCTTCATCGATGTGCGCGATGATGACGCGTTGTCCGCCGCCTTCAAGAAACTGGATAGCGGCAG
>CALLPU010000168.1 GCA_938016235.1 uncultured Granulosicoccus sp.
GACGGCTCACGAAGGGGATGTGTTGTCCATCATCGGCGCCAGTGGTTCCGGAAAGAGCACGTTTCTGCGCTGTATCAATTTGCTGGAACAACCCGATAGTGGCGAGATTCGTATCGGTGGAGAGCCACTGAAGTTCAAGCAGAAGCGCGGTCATCGAGTACCTGCGGACATGAAACAGGTTGAACGTCTGCGCAGCAAACTGGGCATGGTGTTCCAGGGCTTCAATCTGTGGTCGCACATGACCGTCATGCAGAATGTCATGGAGGTTCCGGTGCATGTGCTGGGCGTCTCCAAGCCGGAGGCCGCCGAAAGAGCCGAGCATTTTTTGAACCGTGTCGGATTGTGGGATCAGCGGGAGAAATATCCTGCATTTCTGTCTGGTGGACAACAACAGCGAGCGGCCATTGCTCGTGCACTGGCCATTCAGCCGCGTGTTATGCTTTTCGACGAACCGACATCTGCGTTGGATCCGGAGTTGGTGGGTGAGGTACTGAAAGTGATTCAGGGGCTCGCAAACGAAGGGCGCACCATGATTCTGGTGACGCACGAAATGAAATTTGCCAGGGATGTCTCAACCCAGGTCATCTTTCTCCACAAGGGGCAGGTAGAAGAGCTTGGAACACCACAACAGGTGTTTTATGAGCCTGCCAGTGAGAGATGTCGCGCTTTTGTATCTTCTATCCATTAACGTTCAGGACTGCATCACCATGAAGAAAATTCTTACTTCGCTTGCGTTGTGTGCTGTTGGTTTTTCCGCCAGTAACGCCGTTGCCGAAATCCGTCTCGGGTTGGACTCAGCCCCGTATCCACCGTTCTATGAAGCCGATTCCAGCGGCAAGTTTGTTGGCTGGGAAACCGAAATCGGTGACGCACTGTGCGCTGCAATGAACGAAGAGTGCGTGTGGGTGGGTGTGGCATGGGATGGCATCATTCCCGCTCTGCTGGCAAAAAAGATCGATGCCATCGTGGGCTCGATGTCCATTACCGAAGAACGCAAGAAAACCATCGACTTCTCTGACAAGTACTACAACACGCCAGCTGCAATCGTTGCTCGCAAGTCCTCCGACATCGACGGTTCACCAGAGAGTGTGAAGGGCCAGATCGTCGGTGTTCAGGTATCCACGACACACCAGAACTATGTGGAAGCCAACTATGAATCGATTGCCGACAGCGTGAAAACCTATCAGGATTTCAACGAACACAACCAGGATCTGATTGCCGGTCGTGTTGATGCGGTTGTTGGTGATTCACTGGCGTTTGCAGACTTCCTGGCAAGCCCGGAAGGCGCTGATTTCGAAATCAAGGGTAGCCTGAATGACGAAGCCATCTTTGGCCTGGGAGTCGGTGCCGGTGTGCGCAAGGGCGATGATGAGCTGCGCGAAAAATTCAACGCGGCCATCAAGCAGATTCGAGAAGACGGTACCTACGACGAGATATCCAGCAAATACTTTGACTTCGATATCTACGGCGACTGATATTGAGCGATCTATTCGCTAACTGGCACCACCTGTCGTTTACCGGCGATGGGTGGGGCTGGAATCTGCTGCGTGGCCTGGCCAGTACGCTGCAGATCGCCTTGGGTGCATTCGCACTCGGCCTGTTTATCGGTCTGTTCGGGGCGTTGGGCAAGATAAACGGATCATCGCCTACGCGCTGGTTACTGGAAATTTACACCACGCTGATAAGAGCGGTACCGGAGCTGGTACTGATTCTACTGCTGTATTACGCCGGCACTGGCGCCATCAATCAGGTGCTGGACATGATGGGTTACCGTCCCATTGATATCAGCGGTCTGGTGGCTGGCATTGCAGTACTGGGAATTGTTCAAGGAGCTTACGCAACCGAGGTGATCCGGGGTGCCATGCTG
Organism: uncultured Granulosicoccus sp.; assembly: GCA_938016235.1. Lineage (GTDB taxonomy): Bacteria > Pseudomonadota > Gammaproteobacteria > Granulosicoccales > Granulosicoccaceae > Granulosicoccus. The sequence goes on from CALLPU010000168.1 coordinate 1,868, forward strand.
GCGGTGCCGCGCGGACAGTTGGAAGCGGCTGCAGCGTTCGGCATGTCGCGCTGGAAAATTCTACGTCGCATCACGCTGCCGGCCATGCTGCCATTTGCGCTACCTGGCATGTCCAATCTGTGGCTGATCGTTACCAAGGATACCGCGTTACTCGCGGTGGTCGGATTTTCCGAGCTGGCCTTGACCACTCGACAGGCTGCCGGGTCCACTCGCGCTTATTTCATGTTTTTTCTGGTTGCCGCGTTCCTGTACCTGTGTGTGACACTGGTGTCCAATGGTGTGTTCAGGCGACTGGAAAAACGTTCGCGCCGTGGTCAGCCGGAGCTAACCTGACATGCAGTGGTACTGGGTTGCAGAGTATCTGCCCAAATTCATCGATGGCATCATCATCACACTGCAGCTGTTGAGTGTGTCGATCGTGATCGGCATGACGCTGGCTATTCCCATTGGTCTGGTTCAGGTTACCGGGCCGCGTTGGCTGGCTATTCCCGCGCGTGCGTTCTGCACCGTCATCCGGGGTACTCCACTGCTGATTCAGCTCTGGTTGCTGTACTACGGCCTGGGCTCCCTGTTCCCGCTGATCCCCGAAATACGCGACTCTTTCCTGTGGCCGATACTGCGTGACGCGTTTCCCTACGCCATACTGGCGTTCTCGCTCAGCGTGGCCGGTTACGAAGGCGAGGTCATGCGCGGTGCGTTCAAAAGCGTTCCCAAAGGCGAGCTGGAAGCCGCGCGGGCCTTTGGTATGAGCCGCTTCACCGTATTGCGCAGAATCTGGTTGCCCAGGGCCTTGCAGAATGTGCTGCCGACGCTTGCCGGTGAGTTTGTGCTGACGTTGAAGTCCACACCGCTGGCAGCCACCATCACCGTGTTTGATGTGTATGGCGTGGGTTCTATTGTCCGTCAGGAAACTTACCGCGTGTACGAGCCTTTGCTGCTGGTTGCGGGGATTTATATCTGCCTGACAGCGGTGATCGTGGTGTTCTTCAGGTGGCTGGAAGGGCGGGTGCCGCGCCCGGTTTAGGCGTTCTCAAGTGGGCTCACTGACCCATGCGTTCAGCAATGGCAACGATGCGGTGCATGT
>CALLPU010000169.1 GCA_938016235.1 uncultured Granulosicoccus sp.
CGAGGTGGGTGAAACCTGTAACTTCACAGCGCTGGATGGTGCTTCGGTGCTGTATCTGGACAGAGTTGAGGCCCAACGTCCCTGGCGAATGACGCTCGATGTCGGTGCCCACGTGCCGCTGCATTGCACGGCCAGTGGCAAGTTGTTTCTGGCCCATATGCCAGAGGATGAGCGCAAAAAACTATTCAGGCATCTGCCGTTGGAATCGCTGACCGCTAATTCCCTGACGGATGCGGATGCGCTGTCTGAGAGTGTGCGCGATACGATCGACAAGGGTTTTGCGGTGGAAAACGAAGAGTTCATTGTGGGTCTCATTGCCATTGCCGTACCGGTCTATGACGCTGACAGGCAGGTGCGGGCCGCCATTGCCATGCATTGCCCAACCTCGCACGTCAGCCCTGTGCAGGCGCTTGAAAAGGTGCCAGCACTGATCTCGGCCGCCACTCGTATGGGTGAGCTGATGCAATCACCTTGACACCGGTCTTATGGAAAGGCACTGCAGTCAGCGCAGTTGCCGAGCCCTGTTGAGCACATCCACGCCCAGTTGGGCGTATATGTCCAGCAAATCTACGAGTACCCAGTTCTCACGGATCAGGCTGTTTTCCAGTCGCCAGAAATCCAGGCTGCGCAGGTAGATTTTTTTACCGGTTGGTGCGATACCCATCCATCCGTCGCCTGTGATTGTCTGCGCCATGTTCGGCCAGCCGGTAACGGCTGCATAGTGGCCATCGGCAAAGAAGTGATGGTGTACTTCATCCGGGTACTGACCTCGATCGGGCATCGCTGCCAGAAAGGGTTTCTGATGCCACTCGCGGAAACCATCAATGCCTCGACTGGTACCGATACCCGATGGTCCGTACCAGGTCATCTTAGGGTGCCAGTAGCGATCCATCTCCATCACTTCGGGGCCACCTTCAGACGGGTGCCGGGTCATGGCTGTCAGCATGTCAATGATGTGCGTGCGTGTTGCTGCGCTTTGTTCAACGTTATAGGGGGTTGTCACGATGCCATCGTTGGTTGCCGGCCCCGGAACATGTATCTCGGCTCCCAGGCTGGGTGCCATCGGCCAGCGGTTCGCCTGTCGAAGTAAATCTGGAATATCCCAGATCGCCTGGACTTCTATAATCTGGCTATCTGCCACACGGTAGAATTCATGGAATCGGAAGGTGATCAGATGCCCTGTGGCGGGTATTCCCAACCAGCTATGCGTAAAGACACCGGTGTAATAACCAGCGCATCCGACCCACTGACAATCGTCGCCTGATTCTCCGGCAACGCGTATGTAGTCACGTCGTTCCAGATCCGGAATTGCGGAGCACAGGTCTGCGAATACCGTGTCGAACAGCGCATCAGGCCCGATCATATCGCCAAAGGGGTGGCACCAATGCACTGCGCAATCTGCTGCCATGATGTCCTTAAGCGTCTGTTTGAATTCGCACGGCTCGTAGTCGTACAAAGCCGCGCATAGCCTGGTGATCAGCGCTTTGTTCTGGTTATGGACTGAAGGCATCAGGGCTGCTTCACAACTCGCTGCAGAGCGCTCAGGATGGTCTCGGGGATGGCCACCGCCTTACCCGTTGAGCGATTGACGAATACGTGTGTAAAGGTACCGAATGCCGATGCGTCACGTTCGCCCTGTTTGAAGATTGCCACGCCGTATTCAACAGACCGATTGCCAATTCGGTTGACGCGCATGCCAGCGTCCAGAACCATCGGGAACTTGACGGGGGACAGATACTGACAGCTTGAAGCCACGATAAAACCCACCACCGGGGAGGACTGTATATCCAGCCCGCCGGCCTCCATCAGGTAGGCGTTACAGACGGTATCGAAGTAGGTGTAGTACAGGGCGTTATTCACATGGCCATAGACGTCATTGTCTATCCATCGGGTGGCAATGGCATTGAAATACACGTAGTGCTCTCGGCCTGTATTGAAGTCGACCATGGATGCAATCGGGATGGTTATGTGGGTGCAACACGCAATGGTTGCGATGAAATGCGTGAATGAGGTCCGCTCAGGTGAGCTGAGAGAGGATGAATTCCTTTTGAGCCTTGAGTCGGCGGTGGTTACCCATGGCACGGTCGACGAGCAAGGCGCCTTCCAGCCCCGACAGTGATGCCCTGGCAAGCTGTGCCGACGTCAGACTCGAATTGATGCTGGTGCGTTGTAACTCAAAGGTACGAGTCAGCCACTTTTCCATGTCACTGAATAACGAGGCAAGCAGTTGTTTATTGTGCTCGCTCAAGTGCTCCACTTCTGCTGCCAGCATGCCGCACAGGCAGAGTCGATCGTCTTTCGCCACCCGTTCGAAAATAGTAATGAAGGCGCTGATTTTCTTTTTTAACGACGATGACTGTAACTCGATTGCCTGCAGCGACGAAAACAATTCGTCGCGGTAACGCGCTATCAGCACTTCAGCCAGATCAGATTTTTCCGGGAAATAGTAGTGAACACTCGATGACTTGATGCCAATCTCGTCAGCCAGTGTTCGAAAACTCAGCGCTTTCAAGCCATGGCGCTGCACCGACTCCAGTGCAAGATCCTCGAGCAGGCTGCGATTATCTTTCATGAGCGCTCAATCAGCGGTTATCGATCGTGAACTCTATGCGGCGGTTTCGGGCTCTGTTGCGCTGCGTATCGTTCGGTACCAGAGGGCTGCTTTCCCCAAAGCCCACTGAGCGGACCCGATCCGCTTCCACATCATTCTCCAACAGGTAGTTGGTGACACTCTCCGCTCTGGCGCTGGAGAGCTGCATGTTGGTGGCATCGCTGCCAGAAGAATCCGTGTGGCCTCCGACAACGATGTTCATGTCCGGGCAACGTTTGATGATGTCCAGCAGTGTGCCCAGCATCAGGTAGCTGTCGTCATCAAGCTCGCTGCTGCCAAATCGGAAATTGATGGCACGGGTTTGAGACAGGATGTCAAACCGGCCTGTGCATTCCTCCACTGAAAAGTTACCACTGGTCTCCAGTGCCACCGATTGTGTACTCGCCGCTACCGCCGTGGGCACCGCTTGTGGAACAGTACTGGCCGCAGCGTTTACCCCATTGCGTGTGAAGGTCAAGTCAAACGACACCGAGCCGCTGGGCAGTATTTCCACATTAGCTGCATCCTGAAGCTTGAGGATGCCCTCCATGAGGTCAAATTGGTCTGCCGCGATCGTGACCGGTGATGACGAGGTGATTGAGATCTGATCGTCGGCAAATTGCGTCAACGTGGTGTCGACACTGAGAGTTTGTTTCACACCGTGCAACTCCAGTTCAAACTCCACAGGAAGTTTCATGCGTCGCTTGGCCTGCAGCGTCTGTAGTGTCGATTCTTCGACCCGAGCAGACACTGTGGCAATCGGGAACCGGTAGGTTTCGAAAAAGAGAAAGCGCATACGCACGTTGCGCAAGTCCACCTCGGTATCCACTGAGTTCAATTCCACCAGCACGGTTGCCAGACCGTTCTCATCCAGCACGCCGTTGAAGTTGGCAAACCGGCTGGTTTCGACTTTCGAGCCATTTTTCACCGACTGGAACTTGATGCTCGAAGCGTCTGGATCCAGCTGCCAGCCGCCTGCCAGCAGCGAATCCTGAGCCAACGCGCCCAGTGGTGCGATAAGCAGGCCTGCAACCGCCAGCCATTTCAATGATGCAGTTACCTGCGAAAGATAAGTCACGCGTGAACTCCTGGGGCTTTCCTGCACCGGGCTTGTAACGGCCGGCTATAGGGGTAAATCGAGTGATCAGTTCGGTTTTTCTCAAGCGATTGAACAGCAGCCATTGACAGCTGGTTCAGGTTGCTCTCGGCACCGCCGAAGTATAGGTGAGTGGCGCATTAATCGCTACTTGGCCACGAGTGCTGCTACCATCCGGCATCAAACGGCTAGCCTGGCAGTACGAGCAAGCCAATACGGTTAACGATGTGTTTCAGGGTTCAATGTGTGACTAGATTCGTAAAAACGGTTGTGACGAGTATCTTCATCGGCGCCGTGAGTCTTGCGCTGATGGCGGCGGCTGAGAGTCCGGACGCCGCCGAGATCAAGGCCTGGGAGGCGGCACTTCAGTCTGGGGAAGTAGCCACCCTGCAGCAGTTTGTGGCGCAATATCCGGATAGTGTCTTCTCCAGCGAAGCACAGGATCTGCTCACCTCCTTGCAACCTGAGGGTTCGGCTGAGCCTGAGTCAGCGGCGACAAGGAGTCTGGAAGGCGTTCCATTGTCGTTGTTCGAGCAACCGTTGGCAGAGGATGTATTTGCCGATGAGCCGCGTTCCATCAAACAGCTGTCCGAAGCAACGCCCCTGTTTGCACCGGTTGAAGGGTTACCTGTGGAGTACTGGCAGGAAGAGGTGTGCAGCAATTGCCACAGCTGGGACAAGGCAAACCTGTGCGTACAAGGGCAATATTTTGCTCAGCGCGACCAGGCCGCGCTGGATCGTATTCAGCACCCCTATGGCGGATTTTTCAAGGCTGCGTTGAAGCGTTGGGCAGCCGGCGGCTGTCAGTAATACGATAGTGACTGTTCCGCGCTAGTGGGTCTCGTGCGCCAGCGAACCCCCTGAGAAAAGCTGATAGGATTCGATCAATACGGCGCGTCAGGGTGGGAATTCAAATCATGAGTGAAACGGAACTGAGCAGCTGCTGCGGTCCTGGTTATTCATCGCCCGCTGCGGCCATGCAGGCGCCGCGGGAAAAACTGCTCTACACCATCGCCATCTATGTTGGCACCGGCATCCAGAAGCCTGACTACCTCGCTACCATTGATGCCGATCCTGAAAGCGCTCATTATTCGACGGTGATCAGCCGGTGTGAAATGCCCGGTATCGGAGACGAACTGCATCACATGGGCTGGAATGCCTGCTCGTCGTGTTTTCAAGATGGCGAGATGGAACGCAAGTACCTCATTGTGCCGGGCGTACGCAGCTCCAATTTGCACATCATTGATTGTGGAACAGACCCGAGAAATCCTGTTGTTCACAAGGTGGTTTCCGGTGATGAGATCAAGCAGCAAACCAATCTGTCAGCGCCGCACACCGTTCACTGTCTGGGATCCGACATCATCATATCCATGCTGGGTGATGCAAAAGGCAATGCGCCTGGTGGGTTCCTGCATCTAAACAAGCATTTTGACATTGTCGGACGCTGGGAAAATGATCTGGGTGGCATGAAGTTCAACTACGATTTCTGGTACCAGCCTCGCCATAATGTGATGGTCTCCAGTGAGTGGGCGGCACCGAATACGTTCATGCCCGGATTCGACCTTGAAGAAGTTGGGCACCTGAAATACGGTCGCGAGTTGCATTTCTGGAATTTCGAAGAAAAGCGAGTTGAAAACACCGTGTATCTTGGTGAAGACGGTCTGGTTCCACTGGAAGTACGATTTCACCATGATCCGGATTCTTCGCACGGTTTCGTCGGTGCTGCGCTCTCTTCGAACGTCATTCATTGGTACAAGAAGGATCAGGAATGGATCGTCGAAAAGATAATCGATGTGGAAAACGAGAAACATCCCGAGTGGCCCATACCGCTACCCGGGTTGATCACCGTTATTCTCATTTCAATGGATGATCGCTTTCTTTACTTCTGCAACTGGCTGCACGGTGACATTCGTCAGTACGATATCAGTGACCCACACCATCCGGTCATGACCGGGCAAGTATGGATGGGGGGGCTGCTGAACAAGGCACCTACCGTCAATGGTGTGGATATCGCCGGTGGGCCGCAAATGATCCAGCTTAGCCTTGACGGCAGTCGGCTCTACGTCACCACATCGTTGTTTTCAACCTGGGACAACCAGTTCTACCCGGACATCCGCCATAAAGGCGGCGTGATGCTCATGGTGGATTGCAACACCGATGAGGGCGGGATGGTGATCAACCCGGATTTCATCGTCAATTTCGGCAACGAGCCCAACGGACCATCACGTTGTCATGAAACGCGGTATCCCGGTGGCGACTGTACGTCCGACATCTGGCTCTGATGTAGAAAACGCAAAGGCGACCATGAATCATCAAGACGAATATCCACCAGAATATCTGGCTAGCATCCTCGCAGATGTCAAAACCATTGCCATGGTAGGGGCCAGCGCTGATCCAACCAAGTTCAGTTATGGTGTGCTGCGAGTGCTGCATGAACAAGGCTACAACATGAAGCCTGTGAATCCGCGCGAAGCCGGCAATCAGATCCGGGGCCTGACGGTGTATGAATCGCTCGCGGCCATTGACGAACCCGTTGACATGGTGGAAGTATTCCGCGCCTCGGAATATCTACCCGGAATTGCACAAGAAGCCATCGACATCGGCGCCAGCGTTCTGTGGGGGCAAATAGGCGTTTACAGTGAAGAGGCAGCTGATCTGGCTGAAAAAAACGGTTTGCGTGTAGTCATGAACCGATGCCCGAAGATTGAATTGTTCCGGCCTTTCTGGAAACCCAGATTAGGCCAGACAATATGAGCAGCGGTTTCACCGTAGAGCTTAAAAACAGCGGTACAACGCTACGCATGACCGGTGACGAGACCATCTATGATGCTGCGTTGAAGGCTGGAGTTCAGTTACCGATTGGCTGTAACTACGGTGGCTGCATTACGTGTGCTGCAAGGCTTTTGACCGGTTCAGTTCGGCAGCCGGGCGCCACAGCGTTGAATCAGCGACAGTCGCGAGCCGGATACATCCTGCTTTGCGTTGCACGACCGAAAAGTGATTGCGTGATAGACGAAGGTGTGGATTCCCATGATCAGTTGTATCGCAACCCGTTCGCCGGGCCGTAGTTCCGTTCAAAGCAACTCAACACACTGAACACGTTGATATGGATTCCTTGAAGCTGGCTATAGCCCAGGTTAGTGAGTTACTGGGGGAGCGGCTTTCCACAGGCAGCTCCATCTTACAACAGCACAGCCACGATGAGGCCTACAGCACACCGGCTTTGCCGGATGCCGTGGCTTTCCCCGAATCCACGGAGGAGGTGTCGGCGATCATGAAAATCTGCTCGACCCACGGGTGCCCGGTGATTCCATACGGTATCGGCTCTTCGTTGGAAGGGCACGTGGTTCCCATTCAGGGCGGCATAACCATAGATACCTGCCGCATGAACAAAGTGCTGACAGTCAACGAAAGCGATATGGATGCGATTGTTCAACCTGGCGTCACACGCACCCAATTGAATACCGAACTACGCGCAACCGGTTTGATGTTCACGGTGGATCCTGGTGCCGATGCCACCATGGGCGGGATGGCCGCAACGCGAGCGTCGGGTACGAATACGGTGCGCTATGGCACGATGCGGGACAACGTGCTTGCGCTGGAAGTGGTATTGCCAGGCGGGCAGGTGATAGAAACCGGCACACGCGCCAGGAAATCATCCGCAGGCTACGACCTGACGCGGCTCTTTGTGGGTTCTGAGGGCACGCTGGGCATTATTACCCGGCTCACGGTGCGGTTGTTTGGTCAGCCGGATACGGTATCGGCGGCCACGTGTGCATTCAACAGCGTTGACGAGGCGGTAGATTCAGTCATCATGGCAATGCAGATGGGGATTCCCATGGCACGCATTGAGCTGCTGGATGAGTTGCAGATGAAAGGCATGAATATCTACAATCCCGAGCTGCAGCTACCGGAGACACCGCATCTGTTTCTGGAGTTTCACGGTACCGAAGCCGGTGTAACCGAGCAAGTGGATATGTTCAAGGTTATTGGCGAAGAGTTTGGCGCGTCCGACTTCCAGTGGGCTACTAAAACCGAAGACAGAAACCGGCTCTGGCAAGCTCGGCATAACGCCTACTACGCCGGTAAAGCCTTGAGGAAAGGCTCAGAAGGG
>CALLPU010000170.1 GCA_938016235.1 uncultured Granulosicoccus sp.
GTGTATCGTCAGTAATACCAGCCATGCGGCAAAGACGTACAACACGAAAACGCCTAACAGCGTACCAATGACTTTACTGCGAAGTGACATGATTTTACCGCCTGAGCAGGAGGCTCGCTGTTTAATGGCGAGCCGTATTGCAGACCCTCTCTTGCGTATCGGCGCGACACACCAAAAATTAAACGATGCATACCAAGTGCAGATCGGGTAAGCGTTACGTGCCGTTCATTGGCTGGCTAACTCCCCGACCAAACGCCATCGCCCGTGAGCTTCATGCCACTGCGCGAATGCTCTGCATGGCTCATGCGGTGATCAAGCATTTGCGCACTCAGTTCAAGCAATACAGATTGATAGCGCGTGTCACTGGCCAGGTTATGCGTCTCATCAGGATCTGATTCCAGATCAAACAACAGCGGAGGTATACCTCCGTTAAAATGCACATACTTGTAGTGTTTGGTACGCAGCACCGCGTAGTTGGCCTGCTCCACCGGTAACTGCGTAACGCGCTGATAATCGGTCGGCGCATCTGGCTCACCCAGTTCGGCTTCGGCAAACACATGATCACGCCAGTCAGCAGGATTTTCACCGCGCAACCAGGGCATCAGTGAAGCGCCATCCAGCGCAGGCTGCGTCTCGCCACCACACCACTCAATCAGAGTTGGCGCAATATCGATCGATTCAGTGAAAACATCGGTTGTACATCCGTGACTCACTGGCGCATGAGGATCCCGAATGATCAGCGGAATACGCAGCGCAGCATCGAACGGAAAGTTCTTGCCCCACAGGTGCTGATCACCCAGCATCTCGCCATGATCGGCCGTGATCACGATCAAGGTGTCATCGTACTGACCGGTTTCCCGCAGGAACCTGATCACTCTGCCGATATGTTCATCCACCTCCATCGCCAGACCCAGATAAACCGCCCGTAGCTCCGCAACATGAGCATCGTCCAATGAGTCAATTTGACCATCGAAGCCGATATACAGGCCGGTGTTGTAAGGCTCGGTAAAAATGCTTGCGAAAAACGGATGCTCCTGACGCAGCTGAGCGATGGATGAACCGACAACCGGCTTGGGCAGTGATTCCGGCGCTACGCACGTATTGTAGGGAGACGGTGCCACCAGAGGCGGATGCGGCTTGATGTACGTGAGCAACGAAAACCACGATGTTGAATCCAGTGCAGACAGGGTTTCCAGTGTTCTATCGGTGAGAAATGCGGTATCACTATCTTCACATGCGTATAGCGCAGGTGAGCGCACCGGCGAACCTTTCGGGAACTGAGCGGTGGCAGTAGACGCATCCAGCTCAGCCTTGTAAAGGTCCCAGTACTGTGAGGGAACAGCGTAGCCTTTCGATTTCAGATAACCCACCCAGGGGCCAGCGCTCTCCAGCCGCATTCGAACCATCTCGGAGAAGCCTGGCGACAAGCCTTCGTAATCTTTTAAATCCGGATCGTTGGGATGCCGATCCAGGGGGTCTGCACTGGCATCGGTATAACCAAACAGCAGGGGTTCATAACCGGTGGTACGCAAATACTGGCCCAGCGTTTTATGGTGCGCAGCCAATGGCGTGCCATTTCGCACGGAGCGGTGATTCATGGCGTACAAGCCGGTCAGCAGGCTTGCCCGAGACGGGCCGCAAGGCGTTGTTACCGTGTAATGCTGGGTAAATGTCATGCTCTGCTGCATGAGCGCCTGCAGATTCGGTAGCGGTGCAGCGGCGCTCAGGCTGCCGCTATTCAACGTGTGCGCGATGCAATCAGCACGAAACTGATCAATAACGATCAACAGCGCTTTTTTGGTCATGACAACGTCGCGGGTTGGGTTCAGGCAGGGCCACTAAGCTCCTGCCAGCGATGGCAGGCCACATCATGTTCCACACCCAGATGATCAAGCTTCGGCTCCTGCTGTTTGCAGATATCAATCGCATGCGGACAACGTGTGTGAAACTTGCAGCCAGGCGGTGGGTTGGTGGGTGATGGTATTTCACCTTCAAGCTTTTGCGCATTGCCACGCTGATCAGGGTCCAGTGAGGGAATCGCTGACATGAGTGCTTTTGTGTACGGATGCCGCGGCGCATTGAACAGTTCGCGGGTAGGCGCTGTCTCCACAAGGCGCCCCAGATACATGACGGCCACATGATCACAGATATGTGCAACCACAGACAGATCATGACTGATAAACAAATAGGTCAGTTGCAAGTCATCCTGAAGGCTTTTCAGCAAGTTCAGGATGTCTGCCTGGATAGACACATCCAGTGCAGCAACACTCTCATCAGCCACCACAAATCGCGGATTGGATACCAGCGCTCGCGCGATGGAAATGCGCTGTCTCTGACCACCTGAAAAAGCGTGGGGGAATCGGCGCAAGTGCTCCAGATTCAACCGACACTTCGCAGCGATATTGCGCACACGCTCGTCCGTTTCCTCACGGCTGGAGGTTATCCCCATCACTTCCAGCGGCTCCGCGATAATATCGCGAACAGTCATGCGGGGACTTAATGCTGCGTACGGGTCCTGAAAGATCAGCTGTGCCCGTTTGCGATACTCAATCAACTCGGATTTCGGCAGGTCCACCAGGTTGTAGTTAACCTTGCCATCCGAATAATGGATACTGCCACCGGAGATAGGCGCCGCTCTGAGCATGGCCCGCCCCAATGTGGTCTTACCCGAGCCACTCTCGCCCACCAATCCAAAGAACGAACCCTTGGGTATCGCCAGACTGACATCGTCTACCGCGTGCAGCATCTGCTTCTTGCGCAGAAAACCCCCGCCGATGGGAAACTGGACAGACAGATTATCCGCTGTGATTAAAGATGTGTTCATACGTTGCCCTGCTGCTCAGCAGTGACGAAGCAGGCCGCTTTGTGATTGTCGCCAAAAGAAGAATACGAGGGCACCGATTGCTGGCAGCGCGGTTCCGCCACGCTGCAGCGGGTGTGAAATACACAGCCTTCCGGGCGTTCCAGCGGGCTGGGAATATCCCCGGGGATTGGCATCAACGGTGTATCCAGATTATCCAGCTTCGGCAGAGCATTGAGCAATCCACGCGTATAAGGATGCGACGGATTCTTGATGACATCACGCACCGTCCCCTGCTCTACCAGCTTTCCCAGATACATGACCGCCACTCTATCGGCGGTTTGAGCAATGACCCCAAGATCGTGAGTGATAAAGATAATCCCCATACCAAATTCCTTGATGAGGTCTTTCATCAGATCGATAACCTGCGCCTGAATAGTCACGTCCAACGCTGTGGTTGGCTCGTCAGCAATCAACAGACTGGGCCGGGTTGAGAGTGCCATGGCAATCATGGCACGCTGACGCATGCCACCAGAAAGCTCAACCGCATACTGATTGAATCGCTTGGCGGCATCCGAGATACCGACTCTATCCAGCATCTCGATGGATATCTCAGCCGCTTCACGTTTGCTGATGCCTTTGTGCAGAGTCAGCTGCTCCACCATCTGATCACCGATGGAGATGGCCGGTGCAAAGCTTGCCATGGGCTCCTGAAATATCATGGAGACGGCTCCGCCTCGAATCACCTGTAGTTCATTGCCGGATTTCAACGACAGCACATCAATATTTTCGTTGTCCAGTGTCAACGTGATCTGGCTGCCTTCGCCATACACCGCATTGTCAGGATTCAGCTTCATCAATGACTTGGCCGTGACGGACTTGCCGGAACCGGACTCCCCAACCAGGCCCAGTACTTCTCCTGCGTTCAGCTCAAACGAGACATCATCGACCGCAGTGATACGCCCTTCATCCGTGTCGAACTGGAGCGTCAGGTTGTTTACGTTGAGCAGGCTCATTATTTAGACTTTGAATAGGGATCGGCAGCATCGCGCAATCCATCACCCACGAACACAAAGGCCAGCACGAATGCAATGAAGAACAGCACCGGTATGAAATACCACTGGTAATTCAGGATGACATCGGCCTTCGACACATTCTGCATCAGGGACCCGAGCGAATTCACAGGATCCGTCAGGCCAAGACCAATAAAGCTCAACGCTGTTTCCGATCTCACCACATACGGGAAGGTAATCATCAAATCCACGATGATATAGCTGGTGAAGCTGGGTAGCAGATGCCGGCGAATAACGTGACTGGACGAGGCGCCACATAACTCAGCCGCTAACACGTATTCCTGGCTTCGCTCGGTGAGCAGATGCGTGCGTATGCGTCTGGCCAGCGTCGGCCAGCCAATAAGCCCCAGAATACTGGCAATAAAGAAGAAGCGGGTCTCCGAGCTCCACGAGTCTGGCATGAAAGCCGCCAATGCCATGAACAACGGGATGGGTGGAACGGTGCGGATGGCATCCGTGATCATCTGCAAGACAGAATCAATCCAACCTCCGAAGTAGCCGGCCACCCCGCCGATGATCAAGGCCAGCACAAACGAGATGAATACGCCTAATGTACCCACAGCCAGCGAGGTGTTGATGGCATGCAACGTTCGCGAATAAATATCCTTGCCCGATGCATCCGTGCCAAACAGATGAATGCCGCCTTCGCTGATGCCAAACAGATGCAGATCGGTGGTTAGTGCCTTGACGTTTAGGTCAAACATTTCTCCGGGCAAATCCCAATCGATATCAATATAGCTGTATTCCCAATCGCGCACGAACAGCTCCACGTATCGGCGCTTGTCGCGATTCTCCGTGGTGACCCAGCGAAAGTTGGTCTTGATGGAGCGTTCGCGTTCCATCGTGTACAGAAAGGGTCTGGCTGAAAAACCATTCTCATCCCAGAATTTCGGAATTTGCGGTGCGCCGTTTTCATATTCCTTGTCACGCCCTGCGATGTCAGGCGAATACGGTGACAGAAAGGGAGCGAAAAAACCCATCAGTATCATCAGGGTCAATGCCCAGGCAGCAACCATCGCGGCTTTGTTCTGCCGGAATCGCGCTCGAATCAATTGCCCCTGGGACGCGGTAAAGTAGGCTTCTTTCAGAGCCTGACTGTCATCGCTATTGGTCTTTCTTGAAAACAAACTCATGCGCCTATCATCCCTTTGCGGATGCGCGGATCCATCAACGCCAGCAGGATATCCGTGACGAAATTAACCAGTACGATACTGGCAGTGAGCAGGAAGATGATAGCGCCAGCCAATTGCTGATCGTTGGATCTGGCCAATGATTCGATGAGCAGCGCACCAGCTTCTGTGAGAGTCAGAATCAGCGCTACCACCGGCAACTCGTTGAAGATTCGATTCAGATCAAAACCCAGTGAATTGATCACGGGACCCATCGCGTGTCGCGCCGGATAGCGCCACAGCAGTTTTGATCCTGATATGCCTCTGGCAGAGGCAGCCGTCACATAAAGCTTGCCCACCTCATCGAGCATCAGTGCGCGCACAGTCTGCAGCGCAAAAGCCGTAGCCGACCAGCCGAGAATGAAAATGGGCAGCCAGGCGCGTGACAGAAAATCGAGGAACTTGTCCAGTGACCACGGCGCATCACGGTATTCAGCTGAAAATAGCCCCGTTAGCGAATCCCCGAACAAGACTGTCGAGATCAGCATGATGATCAGCGCCAGCAGAAAATTAGGCAGAGCCAGACCCAGATAGCTGACAAATCGCAGCGAGTTGTTGGCTACCGCGCTCTTGGTTGTGGCGGAATAGATGCCTACCGGGATGGCAATGAGGTAGGCCACAGCGAGTGCGGCCAGACAAATTCCGAGACTGATCCAGAATTTATCACTGAGTAATTGATTGATATCCAGGCGCAGAATACAACTATCGCCAAACTCGCCCTTGAAGAAGACGTTACCGACCCAGGAGGTCCAGCGTTGCAGAAAAGGTTGATCAAGCCCTAACCGTCGTTCCTCGGCCTTGATATCGTCTATCGTGATCTGTGAGCCTTGTGTGTTCTTGAACGCCAGGTAGCGTTCAGCGCAATTTCCCGGAACCAGTTCCATCAGGCTGAAGACAATCAGCGAGACCGTCAACAGAGTGAACAGGGACATCACGGCACGCATCAGCGTGAATTGAATAAATCTTGCCATTAACTAAAGCGCTGAGCAGACCAGGCGAAACTGAACAAGAACGGCTCCGGGCAGTTGAGCCCCGGAACCATTCGACAAAGGCTGGCCAGACAATTGAACATCCTGACCAGCGACAGCTTAGAGACTTACTCGCTCAGGAACCACTGGTGAGCACGGTACGGGAACGTTCTGTAGTACTCATAGGAGGCCGTCTTGAACTCCACCACGTTCTTCAGTGCATTGCGGTAGTAGATGGGGTCAGGCGTTAGTGCAGTACCGATGAACAACAGGTTCTCTGTCATGTTCTGCACCAGTCTGGCACCCAGTTCGTTGGACTCATCCGAACCCACGGGCGTGGATTGAAACGCATTGATGTCGTCGTTCAGCTGCTTAACGTAATCCGGTGGCTCAACACCCTTGGCACCGTCAGACTCCAGGTACTCACCCCACAACATACCCACACGGTGGGCGAAGTAGTTTTCAAACGGCGCTACCCACAGCTCGTTGTTGCCCAGCACGATACCCATTGGCTGGCCTTTCTCCCACATGCCAACGTCCAGCGCGTTGGAGCTTTGTGCTGATCGGTATTCATCCGGTGTGATCTCTTTAACCGTTGTCTGGATACCGGCTTCAGACCAGTACTGACTCACCAGTTCGACAACCTGGCCGGCAATGCCCTGAGTAGCGAACTGCATGTTCAACACAAGCTTGTCGCCATTGGGCAACTCACGGAAACCGTCACCGTCCTTGTCCATCATGCCCACTTCATCGAGCAGTGACTTTGCCCGATCCAGATCGTACTCCGTGGCGTGGGTAATCCACTTCTCATCCACAAAATCGGGGGCTGGTGAAAAACCGATGTACTGACGCGGCTCACCTTGTCCGAAATATGCCGCCTCGTTAAGGTCATCGCGATTGATGGCGATAGACATGGCTGTGCGGAACCGCAAGTCTCCGAACACCTTGCGTTTTTCAAGGTCATCAGACGTGACGTTGAATGAGAACGCGTGCATGGCGATCTTGGGACGAATGTCGATGTTGTAGTCGCCCTTTTCCTGATTTTCCAGCAGTAAAGGCACATCCGACAGTTGCAGCGACTGTGTCTTGTAGTCCACTTCACCGTTAACCAGTTTCAACAAGCGAACCTGAGCGTCGTTGATGTAAACCTCATCCTGCTCACTGATGTACGGCAGCTGGTTGCCCTGCGTATCGACCATGAAGAAATACGGGTTGGCGACAAGATGTCGACCTTCCGTGGTATCCGATACGTAGATATGACTTTCCAGGGTAGGAATGACATCGGCCGGCAAGTTGGCCACTTTCTCCGGGCTGTTCAGCAGCGGCGAAGGCGTATCAGTCCAGTCGGAGTTACCAAAGTATGCCTTGATGACCGCCAGGCCGTTTTCAAAACCGGCGTCTTGCGCCAGTTTGTCTGCATCTGCGTTGATATCAGGATGAAATTGTCCGAGAAAATGCTTCGGCTGAAAGCCTTGTGCAAACGATGTGGCGAAATGCGCAAGCAGGCCCGGCTTGGGTGCTGGCAAGTTGAAGCGCACGGTTTGAGGATCAACCACATCTACCGTCATGGGCTCACCACCGATCAGCACATAGTCTTTGGGCTTCTCGATTACCTTCGAATCCAGCGACAGGTTGTCGTACCAGAATTTCACGTCTTCGGCGGTAAAGGGCGCTCCGTCAGACCACTTGTGCCCGGCACGCAGGAAAAACGTCAATTGAGTGAAATCGTCGTTCCATTCCCAGTCTTTGGCAACATTCGGAACGATAGTAGACAGATCGTCCGAGTAACGAACAAGATTTACATGGCGGGTAGACAAAAAGTCTGAGGTGCCAGCTTCCGTGGCATTGGACAACGCGCGGAAAGTACCTCCGTACGTGCCAACCGCATTGTAGGGAGCTACAACAAGCGGCTCTGAAGGCAGGCGATCAGCCAGCGGAGGCAATTCGGGGTTGCCTCGAATTCTTCCGTTGAGTGCTGCGATATCCGGATTTTCAGCAAATGACAGTTCACAACTTGCCGCTTCCTGAAACTCAGACAACTCGTACTGTTGCGGGTAGGCACCTGCAGCCACGCCCTGCGGGTCTGCCACGGTAACAACGGGACAATCGGCCAGCGCAGCACCTGCAAACAGGCACAAGCTGGTGGAAAATAAGAATCGCTTCACGAATTAAACTCCTGATTTGTCTGATTTTTATGGACTATCTGAACACCCGAGTAACCTCCGGAACTCAAGCCACATTACTTTTACCCAAGAAAGAATACAAGGGGATGAATTAAACAAGAAGGATCAGACAGGTGATTCATGCAAGCAACCTGCGCCATTGAGGTGCGAGTTGCTGCTCGACTACCGGGGCCAGGGAAGTGAATACGTTTTGACGTTCGTGAAATATTTCATCGCTTCCAGCGCGCCCTCTTTCACGCCATTGCCGGAATCCTTGATACCCCCAAACGGTGACATCTCGATCCGATATCCCGGTTGCTCCCAGATGTTGACCGTGCCGACTTCCAGCCCTTCTATGAACGCGGTAGCCCGATGCAGATTGTTCGTACACACACCTGAAGACAGGCCAAACGGTGTTGAGTTGGAAATGGCCATCACGGCATCATCGTCATCAGGAACACGCACAATGGGCACGATGGGGCCAAACGTCTCTTCCATCACCAACTCACTATCGTGCGGAACGTGATCGATGGTTATTGCCGGTAACAGCGCGCCCTCACGGCCCGGGTGATAAAGAATTTTCGCCCCCTGGCTCTCAGCATCGTGTACGCGACTCTCAAACAACTCGGCCGCTTGCGCATGCACCACACAACCCAGTTGCGTTTCCGGATCCATCGGATTGCCGTGGCGCATGGCCTTCGCTTTTTCCAACACACGCTCAACAAGTTTGTCGGCGATGGATTCCTGTGCCAGTATGCGTTTGACAGCCGTGCAGCGCTGCCCTGAATTACCCGTAGCTCCGGCAACTGCAATGGTGGCAGCCTTGTCCAGATCGGCATCGCTCAGGTCGTTCAACACGATCAGCGGGTCGTTTCCACCGAGCTCCAGTGCCTGGCGCTTGTAGGCGCCTTTGCTGGCAATGATTTTGCCAACCGGCACGCCACCGGTAAACGTGATGATCTCGATGTTGTCGTTCATCACCATCTCATCGCCGATATCAGCAGGCATACCGGTCACTATCTGAAACATCTCGGGCGGCAGACCGGCTTCATACAGGATATCTGCAAGCGTGATCGCCGTCAGTGGCGTCAACTCCGTGGGTTTACAGACCATGCAGTTATTGGTGGCGATGGAAGGTGCGATCTTGTGGGCCACCATATTCAACGGGTGATTAAACGGCGTGATCGCCGATATGGACCGAACGGCTTCGCGCTTGGTAAAAATCTTTCGGTCCTTGCCGTGCGGAGTCAGGTCGCAAGAAAAAATCTGCCCGTCGTCCAGAATGGCCAGCTGGCCCGTGAGCATGAATACATCATAGGACCGACCGGTTTCATACAGGGCATGCTGATGACAGATTCCAAGCTCAAGTGTTAGCCAATGGGCAATCTCTTCTCGGCGCTCCCGTATCAGTTCAGCCGCCTTGAACAGAATTTGCTGGCGCTCATAACGGCTCAACCGTGGCCGGTAAGCCGCTGCAATCTCAAAGGCTTGCCTGGCATGTTTTGCCGAGCCTGCCGGTACCGTCCCGATGACCTCATCGGTATACGGGTATCGCACCTCTATGACGCCATCTGCGTGAACTTTTTCGCCACCAATACGCATGGCTTCTTTTCTGACTGTGTGAGTAGTGCCGTTCATAACGTTTTATTCTCAGTATTCAGCGAGCCACCAGCGATGCCCGGCAGGCAACGTTGATGACATCAAAATTACGCAGCGCCGGAGCCACATTCAAATCAGGCATTTTTCGGTTAACGATGAACGGAACGGTTTGTTCTGTCAGCCCGCCGTGTGATCTGAGCGGCACATCCAACGCAGCCAGATCGTGGCGATGTTCACTCGTGCCGACGGTCACGTTCTCCGTGGTAATGACAACGATATCACCCATGCGATCTTCAGGAAGTTCAAAACGCCGGCAGGCTTCCTGTTTGTCAATCACAACATCGATACCGTCCACCGCACGCAGTCGTTGCATGATATCAGCCTGATCGGCCGCTTCCGGCAGGTAGGCAGTGCCAAATGAGCCCAGCGCACCGTGATGCACAACGTAGGGATCGGTGATCGGCAGAATCAATCGAGCTTCATCCTTACCCAGCCAATCATCCAGCAAGTCCTGAACATACACGACACTGGGTGAACCATCGGCATGATGCTTGGGCTTCATGCCATGATCAGCCGTTATCACGATTGCGGCGCCACTAGCGTCCAGCTCAGTCAGAAACGTATCAAAGTTGGCATAGAA
>CALLPU010000171.1 GCA_938016235.1 uncultured Granulosicoccus sp.
AGAACCAGCACAGGCTTGGTGTAGGTGTTGGCCAGATGCACACAGCGATAGCCCAATATCAGCGTTTTACCTGATCCTGCAACACCGTGAATAACGCGGTGACCATCGCCCAGGCTGCGCGCCAGGTTCTCCTGTTCCAGATCCATGACTTTAATGATGTCAGGGAATAGTTCGCCGGGCTCGGTGGTTTTGTGATCAGCAGTATCGTGGCCGATGAGGAGTTGTTCGGGCGGGTTGATTCGGATTTCAGGAAACAGATGCCATCGAACGCGATCAATCTGAGGCAAGGTCAAGGGGGTTGGAAATTGAGTCTGGAACATATCCCACAGGCGCTTTTGAAACCCTTCGGGGTCGGTACTGTCGGTCATTTCGTCTCGACAGATGACTAGATGTTCAGGCAGCACCCTGTCGAGATCAGATGAATCGAACTCCTCGCGCGCAATGCCGGTCAAGACCACGCCGAAAGCATGAGGGCAGACCAGCTTTCCCTTGTACTTGCCTTCCTGACACGTGAGTGCCGGATCGCAACATAAACTGTTGATCAAATTGTACGTGCACTGGCGGGCCTGATCTAACGGGTGTTGAACACTTTTCAATCCGTTGTTGGTCAGTAGTTTGAAGAACTGCGGGTCGACGCTGTACAGGCTGGACAGCTTCCAGTCTTTCACTTCCAGTAACAGAAGCCCCCGAGCCGGGTGCAGCACAATGAAATCCGTGTAACGGGAACGTAGCCCGGTACCCACTCGTGGTTCAAACCAGCACAGATAGTCGTCTTCCAGGTGTGATTCCAATACGCGTGCAAAACGCTTTTCACCCGCCATCATGCGTGGCAAGCAAGAATTCAGTGACGGTATCAATTTGGCCATCCTGTTGCCTCGGTGCCTGATTGTTGAGCGTCTGGCGTGAAATGTATCATTCTCAGACTTCATCGGTTGGCGGCAACTAGCGAGTAAACTTCGATTTATTACCTCACTTCGTGCACTTGAGCATTTAACAAACCAGCCAACCGCGTTTTGTTTTATCCTTGTTCCGCTGCTCCAGCGCGGTTCATTTGAATACTTTCATAATTTCATGGTCGACTCCTTAACCAACAACCGTCAAATAGTCCTAGACACCGAAACCACCGGCCTTGACCCCAAGAGTGGTCATCGGATCATTGAGATTGGTTGTGTAGAGCTGTCGGAGCGCAGGCTCACGGGTAATAACCTGCATCGGTATGTGCAGCCGGATCGGGATATCGACCCCGGCGCGATTGCGGTGCACGGCATTACCAACGAGTTTCTGCAGGACAAGCCGCGATTTGTGGAGATCATTGATCAGCTGCAAAATTACTTGAAGGGTGCGGAGCTGATCATCCACAACGCCGATTTCGACGTGGGATTTCTGGAGCATGAGTTCACTCTGTGCAATCAGCCCATGGTGTTGTCTGATGTGTGCAAGGTGACTGACACGCTGGCCATGGCGCGTAAACAGTTTCCCGGTCAGCGCAACAGTCTGGATGCCTTGTGCAAGCGGCTGAGTGTGAATAACGCGCACCGAACCCTGCACGGCGCTTTGCTGGATTCTGAAATCCTGGCCGATGTGTATCTGGTGATGACCGGCGGGCAAACCGATTTGTCGCTGGATCAGGAAACTGCCACGGGCGACGATGCCGTTGATCTGGCCGCGATGGTGGATCTGGACAAGCTCACGTTAGTGACAGCCAGTGAGGCAGAAATCACGGCGCACGAGCAGTGGCTGGAGCGCTTGCGAAAAGCGGAAGATGGTTGTGCCTGGGATCGCGTGGTTTAATCGGGGACTAATGCGTTCGGACCACGCGGGCCTTGTCCCGTTGCCAATCGCGATCCTTGATGGTGGCGCGCTTGTCGAATTCCTTCTTGCCCTTGCCGATACCAATTTCGATCTTGACCTTGCCGCGCTTCCAGTACATCGACATCGCCACGATCGTATATCCTTTACGCTCGACAGCGCCAACCAGCCGGGAAAGCTCCCGCCGGTTGAGCAGCAATTTTCGGCGCCGCAGGTTTTCTGCGACATAATGGGTGGAGGTAGAATTGAGAGGGTTGATGTTGCAACCGTATAACCAGGCTTCACCGCGCACCAGTTGCACATACCCATCCACCAGCTGCACACGTCCTTCGCGCAGGCATTTTACCTCCCAGCCTTGCAATACCAGTCCAGCTTCGAATTTTTCATCGATCTTGTAGTCGTAGGTAGCACGCTTGTTGCGGGCTATCAGCGCGTCACCGGAGATTTTCTTAGCTTTATTCTTCTTCGCCATGCCCCATTATACGGTCACTGGCGCCTTTAACCGCAGGTCTATCGATCAAATGCCCACCATTGCACGTTCAGCCCTCGTCAGCCACTCAGCCGGCGACATGTATTCACTCGTGCGTGATGTTGAATCGTACCCCGAGTTCTTGCCCTGGTGCGACACCGCCAACGTGGTAGAGCAAACCGATCATCACCAGCTGGCATCCGTCACGATTGATCGGCGCATGAAGGGGATAAGCTTTACCACGCGTAACACCTTGACCGAAAATGAATCGATCGGGATGTCGCTGGTCAATGGGCCGTTTCGTCAGCTTC
>CALLPU010000172.1 GCA_938016235.1 uncultured Granulosicoccus sp.
AGCAAAGCCTTGTTTCGAAGAGCCATATGTTGCATATATATGAAACGTCGAGCTTGCACACTAACATTGATGAAACATTCTGGCTACTCTATCGTGGGTATGGTGAACCCATCACACAAGGAACACATCCCTCAAGCCACCCAAGGAGAACGCTTTTCATGATTCACAAAGCCGTACCGAAACGGCCAAGTGCAGCACCGTCACCCGCACTTGGCGCCTCACTTCCACCAGGACATCCAATGTCTGCGGTGTATGATGACGATGCGACCATTCACCACGGACGCGATTTCTTCTCTTCCTCGTCTTCAAACCAACAAAACAAAGGCCAATTTCATGGGAGCAATAGATGAAGATTAATCCCCCGCTAACCGAGCTGTTCATCCGCACGGCGGACGAAGGGTTCTACAAGGGTTTCAGCCAGATCGTCACGATCACCTCCAAGCTTCTTATTGGTGGATTGGTCATCTGGGCCATCGCATTTCCCGAGCAGTCCGGCGCGATGCTCAACGGCATCAACAAATTCATTCTGGCCTCGTTCGGGGCCTGGTACATATGGACGGTTACGCTGTTTGTCATCATCTGTATTGGTCTGGCTATCTGGCCAACGGCGGGGCGGCTCAAACTGGGGGTGCAAAGCGATAAACCGGAGTTTTCCAATTTCTCCTGGTTTTCCATGATGTTCGGTGCCGGTATCGGCGTGGGAATGCTGACCTGGGCAGTGGCTGAGCCGGTGTACCACTTCGGCAATAATCCGGAAGTGATCATGGGGCTCACCGAAGGTGGAACGGCCGACAACATTCGCATGGCCTATAAGTGGTCCTTCCTGCACTGGGGGCTGGGTGCATGGGCGTGTTACGCCATTGCAGGCCTGGCACTGGGGTTTTTCAGCTATCGCCGTGGGTTACCGCTCACCATGCGTTCGTCTTTAACCCCGCTGTTCGGCTCTCGCTTGTCGGGTTCTTTGGGTCATGTTGTCGACATCGTTGCGGTGGTGGCCACCATACTCGGCGTTGCTCAAACTCTGGGTTTTGGCGTAGAACAGTTTGTTTCCGGGTTGTCGCGCATTGGTATCAGCGGCTTGACTAACGCTGAGGGAACCGCCAATTCCACTGGCATCATCGTCGCCATTGTCATCATCATGTCGGCTTCAACACTGTCTGCCTTGTCTGGTGTAGGTAAAGGGATCAAATGGTTGTCCAACATCAACATGGTTCTCAGTATCCTGCTCCTGACGTTCTTCCTGTTGTTCGGTTCAACGTTCTTTGGCTTGCAGGCGCTGGTTGTTGGAATCTGGGACTACCTGATCGCGTTGCCACAAATGAGCTTTACGGTCTGGTCGGGTGACGGTAACCCCGACAGCGTTGCCACGAAGCTGGAAGGCTGGCAAGGCGGATGGTCAGTGTTCTACTGGGCGTGGTGGATAGCGTTTGCACCGTTTGTGGGATTGTTCCTGGCACGTATTTCCAAGGGCCGCACCATCCGGGAATTCGTTCTCGGTGCCATGATCGTACCTTCCCTGATGTGTTTCGTCTGGTTCACCTGGGCTGGCGGTACAGCCATTGATCTTGAACTCACCGGTGGCGCCAATGGAGTCATCATGAATGCGCCTGATGGCGACAAGATCTTTGCCATGACCAACTATATGCTGGCACCGATCTCAGAAACCATTTCCTGGCTGATGGCCGCCATGATCGTGGTCTTGCTGATGACCTACCTTGTCACCACGGCTGACTCGGCGGTGCTGATTGTCAACACGATCAATGCAGCCGGTGATGAAGGCCCGAAGGCTCGGCCACATATCCTTTTCTGGGGTGTGGCATTGGGTGCGGTGGTTGCGGCACTGTTGCTCGTGGGTGGCTTGAAAGCCATTCAGACGGCCATGGTAATCGGGGCACTACCGTTCTCGGTTGTCATGGTCTTGCAGTGCCTGGCGCTGATCAAGGCTATCTACAACGATGGCAGACGTGAAGCAGCCGGACAGGCAACAACGGTATCGTCAACGGCACCCTAGGTTCGGTTTAAGAACCTATTGAGAGAAACGCCATGGCGTGGGAAGGAGCTATCACTCAGATAGCGCCCTCCCGCGCCAAGGTTTACGACAGTCTTACGATAGAAAGGTACGTTGCAATCCGCCCCGCATCTGGGTGTCGATCGAAGCACCAGAACACTTAGCCCTTCTGCGCAACCCGCCTGATTCGCTTGTATTCTTGCGTAAACGAGATGATCTGGGCCACCAATACCAGAAAAATGAAGATACCGAGAAGCGCCTGCCACGCAGCGTACAATGTCAGCGCGCCGCCGGACGCGGACGACCGCTCGCCTAGCGCCGTGATGACGGCTACGGCGAAATACAGGCAATCTGCAGAATTGCCTTGCATGTTGCAAACACCGTTTGCTCCGTACATGTAGCTGAATCCAAGCACAACCAGTGCAACACAGAGAGCCGTGCCGATTAGTGCGCTGAAGGTAGTGCTCAGCTGCCGGTAGGTGGTCTGTACAATGGCGTGGACTACGATGCCGGTTGTGAGGATACCCAGCCCCCAGAACGTGGTGAACACTGGCTGGAACAGTGCGCCGTCGTTTCTGAGCAGATCCCAGCACAAGAACATCGAGAGATAGGCCGCAGCCAGCACTGCACTGTAGCCGACAGGATCCCAGACCAGCCGCCGGTTTGCCACGGCCTGTGCATCACGCATTATCTACTCTCCTGTTTTTCGACTGTGCAGAAATACCGTTTGCAGATCGATTCAGCCAAACATCGCAAAGCCAAACATCCAGGCACTGCACAGAAGCACTGCGACCAATGAACCGGAGAATATGTGGAAGTGTTTCAACTGCTCTGCAGCAACTCTTCTACGCCTCACCGCTAACGCGCGAGTGTCTGCCGATGTTGACTGAAACTCTCGGGTCTGTGCCATCCGATCGGATTCAGATGTTTGCGGGTCATTACCCTGTGAATCCAGCGGATAGTCGTCGAGCGCTTTTTCCCATTTCGCCGGCTTGTCGGCAAGATCCATATAAATCTCGCTGATATCCGGATAGGCCGAGGTGGCATCCGCTTCAGCGTTATCCAGCCTTACGTCGGGTAACAGCTGAGCCGGGAATCGTGTGATGGTCCCGTGCCCTATTCCCAATAACTGGAGACGCGCGCGAGCAGAATCACGACTCGATGCTGACTTGCCGGCACTTGCAGTCCCGGAGCCAATCGCTTTGGCCTTGGCGGCCACTGTGTTGATAACGGTCACGTTCAATGTTCATCCGATGAATCTGAAGAAAGCATGCTTGTGTTCAGCCTGCCCACTACCCCTGAATCAGAAGTATATCCAAATCCAGAGCCGAACGACCTTGCTGTTTCACTACCTGATAGTAACCAAAGGGATAGGAACACATGACCAGCATTCATAGGTACCCGGCTGATTCATGCAACACGAACACGTCACGACCCAAGCGGTTATGCCCGGGCGGTAAAACGGTTGATCACTACCTTACCATCGTGGTCGAACACAACACTGATGCAAGTAAAGCCTTTACATGGAAGCTATCAATGGGTGTTCACGCTTGTTTACGCCCATCTGACCTCAAATGGCGCAAGCGTCCCTTCGGATCCCTCAGTCTGACTCGTAGGTTTTTACCAGTGCGCGTATACTCCGTGGAACGTGAACCTGAGTAAACCTGCGCGCTGAAAGCAGATGTAGATGCGCATTCACGCGTCTAACGGATAAATGGCCCGCAGGTGGGCTTGTTTCCTGTCCTCATTGCGGGTGTTGGAAATGATAGAAAATCGGTCCACCGATGGGTACGACCAGAAAATCGCACTGCATTACCGCGCCGTCAGAGCAGTGGGCATTGATGTATTCAGCCGAAGCCTGCCAACCGATGAGCTGACTATCGACGGTGCGCTGCTGGCCAGCCATGGCGACGCCGTACCCGTTACCCTCAAACAATTCCGGGCTCATCTGACACAGGTTGATCAAATAGCGTTGAAAACGCTTATCGCATCCGCCACCCCGGAAAGCCCCCGGTACTCGCTGTCGTACGAATACGAACTCAGTGACGGTTACGCCTTGCGAATCCGTGAAGATTCAGAAGTCATCTATGACGACACTGCCACCGCGGTGGAAATAATCGGAACCCTGCGCGACATCAGCGAAGAGCTGCAACTCAGCGAATCCAAGACTCGATTGCAGGAATCTGTGCACCGACAAACGAAAAACAAGCTGATTGAAAACGAGTTTCGATTTCGTAGTGTCGTAGACGGGCTACCGCAGCTGGTCTGGCTGCACGATGCAGACGGCAATCAATCGTTTGTCAACACGGCCTATTGTGAATTTTTTGGTGTCTCTCGCAACAGCATGACTGACATCGCATGGCATGAACTCATCCATCCCGACGACTTTGATAACTACGTAGGCACTTTCACGCAATGTGTGAATGAACGCAAGCCATTCGAATCCGAGGTTCGGGTCAAGCGCCACGACGGACAATGGCGTTGGCTGGACTCACGCGGCAAACCTCAGATTTCCGCCTCGGGGGAATTCCTGGGATTCGTGGGCGCAAGCACCGACATCACGCAACAACGGAGGTTTGAAGAAAGCTTGCGGGAAGCCAGACGCCTCGCCGAAGTAGCCAACGAGGCCAAGAGTGCTTTCGTAGCTAACCTGAGCCACGAGATTCGTACCCCCATGAGTGCTGTGCTCGGCTATGCCGATCTGTTAGCCATGGATGAAAACAATCCTGAGAAGGTGCTGTATCTGCAAACGATCAAACGCAATGGGCGTTTCCTGGTGGATATCATCGATGACATTCTTGATATCTCCAAGATAGAAGCCAATCGAATGGAGATACAGGCGCAGCGCTTTGCCGCGCAGGATACCGTTGGCGATGTCCTGTCAATGATGGGCGTCAGAGCGATTGATCGATCACTGGATTTTGATGTTCGCTATGAGAACGCCATACCGGCAGCGATCAACAGCGATCCCAAAAGATTGAAGCAAATCCTCGTCAACCTGCTCGGCAACGCCATCAAGTTTACTGAATCGGGAGGCGTTGAACTCGTTGTTCGATATGACGAAGCACCACAACCGATGCTGCGCTTTGCGGTCATTGATACGGGAATAGGGCTAAGCCAGGAACAGGTTTCGCGATTGTTTCAGCCTTTCTCGCAGGCAGACCCATCCGTAGCCCGCGAATACGGTGGAACCGGCCTTGGGCTGGCTATCAGTCAGCGGCTGGCGCAGCTACTGGGCGGCGACATCTCGGTAAGCAGCAAGCCTGGCAAAGGCAGCACCTTTGCACTCACGATTCCGGTTGGAGACGTTCAGCATGAGGAGTTGATTGAGCCAAACCACATGATTCATGCGCTACCGGAGTCTGGCGATGAACCGAATGTTGAGCTGAGTTGCCATGTCCTGGTTGTTGATGACCGTGCCGATGTCAGAAAACTGGTGGAAACTCTGCTGACCCGAGCCTGCGCTACGGTATCGCTGGCTATTGATGGACTGGAAGCGGTGCATCATGTCGAGCAAAGGCTACGCGAAAACACCAACGTACCCGATTTGATTTTACTGGATATGCAAATGCCCAGACTCGATGGTTATCAGGCAGCACTGGAAATCAGAAGCCTGGGTTATCGAGGACCCATAGTTGCATTAACCGCAGATGCCATGCAAGGCGATATGAACCAATGCCTGCAGTGTGGTTGTGATGGATTTCTGGCCAAGCCTATCGATACACTACTGCTGCTGCAAACCCTACATCAATACACGTGTGAGACCGATCTGGCCGAGCTGGAATCACTCAGAGCCGCTAACAGTACAGCAACAGCATCCCCTCAGCTGCATGGGTCTGTCACCAAGCACCTCAGTGGAGACACCCCAACAGGACAGTCACAGCGGCCTGCAATCAGCACCAATGCGGAGCATAAACGCATACTGATCGTGGACGATTCCCATTATGTCACCGGCCCGCTACAGCGATTGCTGGCGCGTAGGGGCTATGAGGTCATCTGTGCGGATAACGGCAAAGATGCCCTGAAGTTGGTCGTTGATTTCAAGCCCCATGTGCTGATACTCGATATCAGTCTTGCCGACATGAGCGGCCTGGAACTGATCAGGAACATCAAGGGGATGGGGGTGGTGAAGGATGCCTTGTTCATTGCCTTGTCCGGCCATTCTTCCGGTGAAGACAAACGGTTATCGCGTTCTGCAGGCTTTCACCATCACATGGTCAAGCCGGCGAATGTCGGCCAACTGCAACAGCTGATAGCCAGCCATTCAAAGGCAGCGGAAAAGGCAGATCGAATCACGTAGCCAATGCCAGCACCGTGTCAAATGGCAAGATTGCGCGCAATCATTCCGCCTGCTTGAAAACTTCAAACTGCTGGGCCCCATCCGCAATACGATTAATCAAAACGCCCAGTTCCGAAAGCAGGGCCAGTCGGCGATTGACTAGTTCAAGCTGTTGAAGTTGCGATCCTGTGCAACCAGCTGCTCCAGTAAGGGCGCACTTTGCCAGAAGAAATCGTCGTCTTGGGCAAACAATTGAATATTGCGCAACACGGCCGGCAATCCCAACTGATCGGCAGTGTGCATCGGACCGCCTTTCCTGCGTGGATACCCGTAGCCAAACAACAACACCACATCGATATCTGAAGGACGAGTGGCAATGCCATCGTCGAGCAACCGAGCGGCTTCGTTTATCATGGCGCACAGGTAGCGAGTAACAATCTCTTCATCCGAAAAGGCCCTGGGTGTAATTCCGGCTTCGTGTCGGGTTTGGGCCACCAGCTCCTCCACGTGAGGATCTTCAGCACCTCGGCTGCTCCCTGCAGAGTATAAGTAGTAGCCTTTACCGGTTTTTCGACCGAGCCTGCCCTCGTGATAAAGATCATCCGCCCACCCCGGGTGACGCTCACGCGGATGCCGGAACGGCGTGCGACGCTGCCTGGCGGCGTAACCGATATCCAGACCCGCAAGATCGGCCACCGCGTAAGGCCCCATGGCAAAACCATAGTCGGTTAGCGCCTTGTCTACCTGGTAGGGGCTGGCTCCATCCAGCACCATATGGTCTGCAGCCGTTCGGTAATGTGTCAGCAAACGATTGCCAATAAAGCCATCACACACACCTGCCCGTACGGCGATTTTTCCCAGACGCCTGGCCAGGGAGAAACCCGTTGCAATCAGTTCTGGTGAGGTTTTATCGGCAACGACTACTTCCAGCAGTTTCATGACATGTGCTGGCGAGAAAAAATGCAAGCCCAGTACCGACTCAGGCCGATTGGTACAGGCTGCTATTTCGTTAATATCCAGATACGAGGTGTTGGTGGCCAGAATGGCATCTGGCTTCGCGGCGGCATCCATCGCCTGAAACACTTGCTTCTTGATATCCATGTCTTCGAATACAGCTTCAATAATCAGATCAGCGTCAGCCAGTGAATGGTAGTGCGTGCTGGTGACAAGTCTGATTTTTTCAAGCTGATGGCGTAGGGCTATGTCCAGTTTCCCCCGTTTGACCGCACCATCCAGATTGTTTTCGATAGCGCTACGCGCCGCGGTCGCAGCCGGCGTATCCTTCTCTATCAGCGTTACGGTATAGCCCCCCAGCAGTGCAGTCGTTGCAATGCCTGCCCCCATCGTACCGCCACCAATGACGCCAATATGGGCAATATCCTTGCCTTTCACGTTGGAAATTTCAGCCAGCTTGGCGACCTTTCGTTCAGCAAAAAAAGCATGAATCAGCCCAGCACGTTCAGGACTGTCCATCAAGATGGAGAACAACCGCCGCTCTTCTTGTAACCCTTGTGCAAAGCTCAATGTCGTACTGGCTTCGATCGCATCAAGGGCCACTAAAGAGGCGATCTCGCCGCGTGCTGACGCGGTGAGTGTCTTGCGCCATTCTTTCATCGCGCTCTCAGATGCCGGTTCTACCGACATGTCGCCTGTTCGCCGGGGCAACACCTCAGTGCTCTGTGATCTTTCACCCGGCTGCGTCGTAACACGGCTGCCAGGGCCCATACCCAACACAATCTCGCGAGCGAAGGCAATGCCAGCAACGCTGACATCTTCATCCGTTGCGATGCGGTCTATCAACCCCATCTGCAGAGCATCGCTGGCGTCGATGGGATTACCGCCAGTGATCAGCTTCAGTGCATTATCCACACCGACCAATCGGGGTAGCCTCTGTGTACCACCAGCGCCGGGAATCAGTCCCAGTTTCACCTCTGGCATTCCCAGCTTTGCCTGACCATGAGCAACACGATAGTGAGCACCCATGGCAACTTCAAGCCCGCCACCCAGCGCTACGCCGTGTATTGCTGCAACGATCGGTTTGTCACAGCGCTCTATCTGCAGAATGACATCCGGCAGATGCGGTGGCTGGGGTGATTGACCAAATTCAGATATATCAGCACCACTGATAAACAGTCTTCCGGTGCCGTAAAGCACCGCAATCTGAGCACCTTCATCGTCTTCAAATCGTCTGATGCTATCGAGCAAACCGTTACGAACACCATGCGACAGCGCATTCACGGGTGGATTGTTGATCGCTATCAAGGCAACGCCCTGAAGACACTCATATTTAACTAGAGTACTCATCGCAGCATATCGGGTGGTGATCAGTCTGGGTCAGGTAAGAATAGAGTTGGCTATTCGGTGCGTGTGGTAATCAGGGGAGATCCACAAACGACGTTGATGCAATGGCGTTAGTAACCACTGGGCACAACATCGGACCTTGGCGACTGTTTTGATGTCCTGCGCTCCAAAGGTCAATCCATGGGCGCAGGCGTCATAAAACTAACTCTTGCCCGGTATTGTAGAAGGAATTACCCAAAGGATGCACTAAATACTGAAACCACAATATTAGGTAGCTTGTGCGAACACGCGTTAAACAGGTAACTTGAAAATTCTTTTTCAGGCTTTCTATCTTGCCTGTAAGCCAATGAAATATATACATTTATTAGTTATTTACGATTGGAGCACCAGTCGGTTCTGGTTACTGTTATACGCGCCCTGTCTCCGTCTATTGCCAGTCTTTCGATTTTTGGCAGTTTGATGCCATCGATCTGAACCGGAAAATTTAATGAACACAACTGACTGTACTGTTGAGCCTGTTGTAGCCAACACTCGCCCCTGTCCAGCCAATGTGGCTGAACATCGTGCATTCTGGCTGGATCAGCAACCGGAAGTTGCTGATATCACGCTCAAATTGCCAGACTCGTGCATTGACGAGCTGGATGCCATCCTGGGTAATCTGCCTGTTAACCCCTCGCCTCTGACAGGTGCATCTGCAGTGGCTGCGATTGCGCGAATACCAAACACGGCAGCCTTGGCAACAGAAGTCACTTGCCGGCTGGAGGAAACATCAGGCGCAGTGCTGATTGATCGATTTCCCGCCGAACGATACACAGATGATCAACATCGGCTGCTATGCGGCCTGTTCGCATCGATGGTTGCTCCTCTAATGGCTCAGGATTTCAGTGGAACAACTCTCTACGACGTCATGGACAAGAGGGTTGATCCGGGTATTCCAGTCAGACGCTCGGTGACGAATCTTCGTCAGGACTACCACACCGACGGCGGATGGGTAGCAACGCCCGCTCGACATATTGGCCTGTACTGCATTCGCAATGCTCAAACCGGCGGATACAGCCGCGTCACCAGCTTGCTCGCTGCCTATGATTCGCTGAGTCAGACTCATCCGGACGCAATGAGATGCCTGAGCCGTCCGCATCCCTGGGATCGACAGGGTGAACATGACAAAGACGAACTGCCTTACGCGATGAACCCGGTTTTCGTAAAATCCGACGAAGGCTTTCTCGCCCGATTTTATGAAAGCTATGTACGCAATGGCTACCAGAAAATGGGAACACCGATTGATAGCGAAACCGATGCGGCATTAACGCTGCTGGCCAAGACGCTGGATGAGCAGCAAAACATCCGTTTTTTGCTTGAAGCCGGTCAATTCCAGTACGTCAATAACTACACGTTAGTGCACGGAAGAGAGTCGT
>CALLPU010000173.1 GCA_938016235.1 uncultured Granulosicoccus sp.
TCAAGGTCAAGTTTGCTGTCAAGTTCCGTATCCAGCCACCAGCCAGTGGGAAAACCGGTTAGCTGGTAGCTGATGTATTTTGGCTGAGTGTCTGGCTTGCCGAAACGGTTCCAGTGGGCAATACGATGAGCACTGTTATAAAACTGTGGAATGACATAGTGTTCCCAGAGCAGTACACGATCCAGTGCGCGTGTGGTTATCTGAAGTTTCTCCAAAGACTCTGACTGGATGATCTGTTCAATCAGCTCATCGGCCACAGGGTTCTTGATACCGGCCATGTTGGCTGAGCCGCGTTCGTCAGCTGCTGCGCTGCCAGAGTAGGAGCGCAGCTCAGGGCCAGGGGGAGGGAAGAAATTGAGCCTGGCTGAGATAAGATCAAAATCGAAATCATCGACGCGAACCTGGTACTGCGCACTGTCAACGATACGCACGGTGTTATCGATACCCGCTTTTTTAAGGTTCTGCAGGAACGGTGCGGCCACACGTTGACCATCGGGTTGCACCAGTAACAGCTCCAGCGCCATCTGCTGGCCTTCCTTCATCAGCTTGCCATTCTCCAGTTGCCAGCCGGCTGCATTGAACAGTTTCAGGGCCGCTCTGAGCTGTTGGCGGTTTCGGCCACTGCCATCACTGACGGGCGCTGCGAAAGTTTCACTGAGTACTTCGGGTGCCAGTTGGTCGCGAAACGGTTCCAGCACGGCAATTTCTTCCGCTGTTGGGGGACCGGAGACACCGTATTCCGAGTTAGGAAAGTAGCTGTTGATGCGATCGTACTGGTTGTACAGAATAGTGCGCTTGATAGTCTCGAAATCGTAAAGCAGATTGATGGCTTCGCGCACGTTCTTGTCGTCGAAGGGAGCTCGGCGTGTATTGAAAAAATAAGCCTGGATGGCTTGCGGCATATTGTCTGGTGGCGTGTCCAGCAGTATCTCGCCATTGTCTACTTGTTCAATCTGATAACCCGTTGCCCAGCGCTTGGAACTGTTCTCTGACCTGAAGTCCATGTCACCGGCCTTGAACGCCTCCAGCATGACTTCAAGGTCGCGATAGTAGTCGAAGCGGATACTGTCGAAATTACTCAGCCCCTGGTTCATGGGCAGATCCTTGCCCCAGTAGTCTTCAACACGCTGGTAGGTGATGGATCTGCCGGCATCCACGTCGGCGATAAAGTAACTGCCACTGGCAGGCCCAGGCGTAAGATAGGTTTTGCTGATGTCCTTGTCTTTCCAGTACTCCACCGATAACGGTGACAAGCCAGCGACCTTGATCAGCGGCTTCATGTTGTTAACGGTGTTAAAGCTGAACTTGATAGTGTGTTCATCGAGCACTTCAACGCTTTCCACCTCATCGTAGAATGATTTGAGAAAAGGCCTGCCATGCTCGCGTATGGTCTGGAAGGAGTACTCGATGTCGGCTGCGGTGATCGGCGAGCCATTGTCGAACTTCGCTTCGGGCCGCATGTTGAAGATGATCCAGGTCTTGTCTTCGGGATACTCCACCGATTCAGCCAGCAGCCCATAGGCTGAGGCCAGCTCATCCGCAGAGCCCACCATCAGCGTGTCGCTGGTGTAACTCAGGCTGCGCGGATACTCGCCTTTCAGGATGTAGGAATTGAGGCTGTCGAAGCTACCGAACGCGCCCAGCACAATCGAGCCACCTTTCGGAGCATCCGGATTCACGTAAGGCCAGTGAGTGAGCGTCTCGTCGTACAGCGGTTCACCGAATTCAGCCATGCTCCAAGTAACGGTGGTGCTCTGCTGCGCATGGGCTGGTACAAATGCCAACGTGGTCAGTGTTGCCGCGCAGAGCACGCGGGCAGCAGCTGTACGCAGATTTGCCAGGGTGGAGGGCAGTTGGCGGTTTCTCACTTTCATGGTCAGCATTAGTCTGTTCTGTAAACCGATTGTCATTTTTAGTTTAGCAGCCCTTGGCAGGCGGTTTCGCTGGGCCAATGGTCGGAACCTTTCGGCTAAAACACTGCCAGAAGTGCGCCACACACAGTCTGATAAAATTGTGGAACTTCAGCCGCCCTGTTCCTGTCACTCATGGGAGGGCGATTGAGCCTGCTATGCCCGATACTACCCACCACAAGGATCATGTTTCGCATGCCTACTTATCGCCGATTCATCCCGGTTCTCTTCAGCGCGCTGCTATCGAGTGTCGCGACACACACTTACGCAGTTGAACCCGATAGTGACTGGGACACAGTCCTGGAAGAAGCCCGAGGTCAAACCGTGTATTTCAATGCCTGGGGTGGCAGTGATCGCATCAACAATTATCTGGCCTGGGTAGCAAAGGAGCTGGATACCCGCCACGGCGTTACCCTCGAGCACGTGAAGGTGGGTGACATTGCCGAAGTGGTTGGTCAGTTGGAAGCAGCCAAGCTGGTAGGCCGTAATGAAGACGGCAACGTGGATCTGATGTGGATCAACGGTGAGAATTTTGCGGCCATGAAGCGTAATGAGCTCACCTGGGGGCCCTTTGCCACTCATTTGCCCAATAGCCGATACGTCAAGGATTCACCGTCCATCAAGGCCGATTTTTCCGTCTCGGTTGACGGGCTGGAGTCTCCCTGGGGGGGCGCTCAGCTTGTGTTCATTCATGACTCTGCGGCGGTGGCGTCTCCGCCTCGTTCGGCCGATGCGCTGCTGGAATTCGTCCGCGGTGATGGTCGATTCAGTTATCCCGCGCCACCTGCGTTTCACGGCACCACGTTTATCAAGCAACTGCTCATTGAATTATCAGCCGAGTCTGCGTCCAGTACCCAGGCATTGTCAGAGCCTGTGGAGAAGGCCGATTTCAACGCCATCACCGAGCCACTGTGGCGCTATCTGGACGCGTTGCACCCGCTGCTGCGGGGTGCCGGCAAAAGCTGGCCAACCAGTGGCGAAATGACGCGCCAGTTGCTCGACGACGGTGAAGTGGACATCGCCCTGTCGTTTAATCCCAACGAAGCCAGTGCGGCAGTGCGCGGTGGTCAACTGCCCGATACGGTACGCACCTATGTCTTCGATAACGGCACCATCGGGAACACGCACTTTGTGACGATTCCCTGGAACGCCACGGCCAAGGCTGCAGCCATGGTGATGTCTGATTTTCTGCTCTCCCCGGAAGCTCAGGCGCGCAAGGCTGATCCTGAAATCTGGGGTGAGCCGACGGTGCTGGATGTAGCACTGCTGGATGAGGCCGATCAGGCCCGCTTCAACGATGTGGATCTGGGCGTGTGGGCATTGCCTATCGGTACCGGATCTGTACTGCCTGAGCCGCACGCATCATGGACCGTTGCACTGGAAAACGCGTGGATTGAGCGCTACGGTCAGTAACGGGTGCGGCCAGACGTGTTAGCCGTTTAGTGCTGCAGGATGAAGCGTTCACTTCAGCTTGCCATGGTATGGCTGCTCGCCGGCCTGTTTTTGTTCCCCATCATCCTGGGGTTGGCAGGCACAGTATTGCCCTCGATCGGGTGGTTGCCCACCATAGCAACTGGCCAGGGGTTCTCAGTCATCCTCAGTGATCCGCGTTGGTTGCCAGCGGTGGCCTTGAGCCTGCAAACCGGCATTATCGCCACAGTGCTGGTGTTGGCGCTGACGCTGCTGTCGCTGATTTGTGTGCATGACACGCGCTTGTGGCAGTGGGTGAGTGCATCCTTACCGCCCATGCTGGCGGTACCGCATGCAGCCATAGCCGTTGGGCTTCTGTTTTTGATATCCCCCAGTGGCGCGCTGGTCAGGCTGGTCTCTCCAGAGTTGACCGGCTGGGCCCGCCCTCCCACGCAATGGGTGGTTCCGGATGCGAACGGATGGTCTCTGATCATTGGGCTGGTAATCAAAGAAACACCGTTTCTGCTGTTGGCCGCTGTGTCCCAGTTGCAGGCTCTGAATGTAGACGCCTCTCTGCGTATCGGTCGTACGTTGGGTTATTCACCCGCGCGTTGCTGGAGCCGACTGATTCTGCCCCGGTTGTATCCACGCATACGGCTGACGCTACTCATCATTCTGGCGTTCAATCTTACCGTCGTCGATATGGCGTTACTGCTGGGTCCCGGTAACCCGCCCACCTTGTCGGTTTTGCTGATGGCATTGGTGAACGATCCTGATTCGCGAGCCGCTGCGTCGGCCGGTGCGTTGTTGCTGGCCGGTCTGGTCGCCTTGTGTTTTGCGCTCATGTACCTGTTGGAGCGATGGATAGCCGGTGTGGCTGCCCGTCGGCGCCGAAGCGGTGCTCGTGGTCAGGGTTTTGGTGTGTTCAGGACGTTGGGTCAGGGTGTGGTGCTCGGATTGTTGTTGTCCTGCGCAGCCTCGTTGGTGTTGCTATTGATGTGGAGTTTTACCCGTCGATGGCGCTTCCCTGATGCCTGGCCGTCTGAATGGACGCTGCAGAACTGGACCAGCCGGGCCGATGTGCTGATCGATCCCGCCGTTACCACGTTGAGTATTGCACTGACCGTGGCGCTGGTCTCATTGGTCAGCGCCATCATGTGGCTGGAACTGGAGCGCCGGGCGCTGGCGCCGCGCATCGACGGTATGTGGTTTCTGCCGTTGCTGATACCGCAGGTGAGCCTGCTGTTTGGCTGGCAAGCGGTGGCACTGTGGTTCGGCTGGGACGGACACTGGTGGACCGTGGTTTACACGCACTGGCTCTACACGCTGCCTTATGTGATTCTGATTCTGGCAGTAGCCTGGCGGGAACTGGATCCGGGCTGGGGTCATGCGGCGCAGGTGCTTGGCGCGGGGTATTGGCGCGTGCTATGGAAAATCCGCTTGCCGCTGTTATTACGACCACTCTGCCAGGCGGCGGCGGTCGCCGTGGCGGTCAGTGTCGCTCAATATCTACCCACGTTACTGCTTGGAGCAGGGCGTCATCAAACGCTGGCCACGGAGCTGGTCACCAGTTTTGGTGGCGTTGATCGTCGCGTTATTGCAGCACTGGCGGTGTTGCAGAGCCTGTTGCCACTGCTGGCATTCGTGATGGCTTTGCTCTACCCTCGCTGGCGTATGAGCCGAGTGCAGCAACACGTCAAGTCCATCAATCCTCAACCGGTTCTACCGTAGATGCAAGACGAGCTGCGCATAGAGAATCTGGGTTTACACCTGCCCACGGGTCAGTGTCTGGTGCAAGGGCTGTCGTTTTCGATAAAAGCCGGCCAGGTGCTGGCACTCATGGGGCCCAGTGGCAGTGGCAAGTCCAGCATTCTGAGCTGGCTGACGGGGACAGCCGATGCCCGACTGCATGCCCGTGGAGACATCTGGCTCGGGTCACAGCAGATCAACAACCTGCCCACTGAAAAGCGACGCCTGGGTCTGATGCTGCAACAGGATTACCTGTTTCCTCACATGAGTGTGGGCGACAATCTGCATTTTGGCTTGCGCGGCGGAACACGTCAATCGCGTAACCAACGGGTCTCACA
Source organism: uncultured Granulosicoccus sp. (assembly GCA_938016235.1). Taxonomy (GTDB): domain Bacteria; phylum Pseudomonadota; class Gammaproteobacteria; order Granulosicoccales; family Granulosicoccaceae; genus Granulosicoccus. The sequence continues at coordinate 5,408 of CALLPU010000173.1, forward strand.
GAGCCTGATTGATGCCGGCCTTGCGGGCATGGAACACCGTGATCCAGCAACGTTATCAGGCGGTCAGCGTGCGCGGGTCAGCCTCATTCGCACGCTCTTGTCGGACCCCTGTGCCTTGCTGTTGGATGAGCCATTCTCCGGACTGGATACGGCGTTGAGAGAGCAGATAAGACGGTTCACCTGGACTGCAGCACAAAATCTGCCCGTACTGCTGGTTACTCATGATCTTGCCGATGTTCCGGCAGAAGCCGAGATCGTGACAATCGGTGAGCCTTGCTCCGAGCTGGATCTGACCGAGCCACAAGTGCAATAAGCGCCGCTGATGCTCGACAGACACATCGTTCCACTGTTGAAAAAACCACTGCGGGCAGTGGCCTTGCGCTTGCAGGCAAGGGGCGTAACGGCGGACGCGGTCACTGTGTCAGGGTTCGTCGTTGGCGTGGCCTGTGTGCCGGCGCTGGCACTGGGCTACCCGCATCTGGCTCTGGTCCTGTTGTTGCTCAATCGGTTGGCTGATGGAGTTGATGGCGAGCTGGCCCGGTTGCAGGCGCCTACCGACGCAGGCGGGTATCTGGACATATCCCTGGACTTTATCTTCTACGCCATTTTTCCACTGGGTTTTGCTTTTGCCGATCCAGCCAACAATGCGTTACCGGCTGCGGTTCTGATCGCAAGCTTCGTGGGAACCGGCGCCAGTTTTCTTGCATTTGCAACGCAGGCCCAGAAACAAGCCATCGTGAGCCCGGATTTTGAATACAAGAGCTTGTACTATTTGAATGGCCTCGCAGAAGGCACCGAGACCATTCTCTGTTTTGCACTGATGTGTCTGTTTGCAGACTATTTCGTGCTCATTGCCTGGATTTTTGCGAGTTTGTGCCTGATTACCGCCGCTAACCGCGTCATATTTGGTTACCGCACGCTCAGATAGCTGGACACCTGAGCTGGTGGCAACTAAGTAGGTGAATTGCGCTAGCGGCATCGGTGTTGTTCCGGTAAGTTGTTCCTCTTGTCCTAAACGTTTCAGGTTGGTCGAATTGCCAATGAGTGGATTGCAGTCTGGATTTGCCTGCTGTGCTTGCGCGCTGAGCGTTGCGCTATCGGGCTGCGGTGATTCGCAATCCCCGGTTGAGACTATCGATACCGGCATGCTGGTTATCGATGATGCTGAGCCCCCTGTCGGCGATGATCCCGTAACTGAACCCGGGCTACCGCCCTTGGTGGCCCAGCCCGCTCAGGATGCGCCTGTGATCAACCTAGGTCCGGAAGGCGACAGTGGGGTTACGGTGAACACACGCCGCTATCCGCTGGATTCAGCGTTGGGCGATATCTGGGGTGTGGAGGATGATCACTACAACGTGGACTTCACTCTCACCAACGGCAAGTTTCTGGTCAATTCCACAGTGATTGATGGCATTACCCACAGCCTGCTCGTGCCGGTGAAAGCCACGGCTATTGTGTATGCGGAGCTCTACAGCCCCGGGGAATCTCTGGCGTTCGTGACATACAGCTATTCGCCTTTCGGTGCCGGTGGCGGGGTGCTGGCGGGCAACGCCTTTTTCGATCAGGCCTACGTTGGCATGGACACCAACAACAGTGGTGATGTAGAGGATGACGAAAAGATTCTGATCACCGGCGGCACCGTCGAGTTCACAGGCACGCTGCCTGATATTGAATTGCGGTTCAGCGTCACGCTTGAAAATGGCGAGACAGCGGAAGGCCATTACACCGGTTTGTTCGATTTTGCCGACCGGCGCTAGTCAACGCTGCCTGAGCGCGCAGGTTCCGCGCGGTGATTCCCTTTAGCGAGTAGTGAAGAGCCAGCGGCTCATGGCAGCGCTGACTCCTCGTTTCGGTTATCGCGTATTGCCCGGGTCCAGATGCATCGCAACGGCAGGTCGTGGCCCATCAATGCGATCGTTACTGGAATCTCGTTTGCGAATGGTGGGTACTTGCTCGTCGTCGGTATACGAGCCGTTTGAACCAGAGCCTGAAGATTGGCTACCGATGCCATCGTCTTCTTCGGGCAACGTTTCCAGTGTTCCACCAAGATCCCGTGCAATCAGCATGTAGATGGACGGGATGACGAACAGGGTAAACAGCGTTCCGATCGCCATGCCACCCACCAATACCAGGCCAATCGAGTTCCTTGCCTCGGCACCGGGTCCGCTCACCAGAATCAATGGAAAGTGACCGGCAACCGTTGCAAAGGTTGTCATGAGGATCGGGCGGAATCGGGTGGTTGATGCCGCCTTGATAGCCGCGAGCTTGCTCAGACCTTGCTGCTGCATCTGCTTGGCAAATTCCACCACCAGAATGCCGTTCTTGGCCACCAGCCCGATCAACGTCACCAGACCCACCTGCGAGTAGATATTGAGCGTGGTGGTGAAGCTGTTTGTCCAGTGCGGAAGCTCCGGATTGGGCATGCGCAGAAAGGTGAAGATCAGGGCGCCAAACATGGCCAGAGGCACCGAGCCTGCCAGGATGACAAACGGATCGCGAAAGCTGTTGAATTGTGCGGCCAGGGTGAGATAGATCAGCACCACGGCCAGAGCGAAGGCCGGCAGGAACTTGTTGCCTTCCAGACGCAGCTGGCGTGATTCACCCGTGTAGTCCAGCGTGTAGCCTGATGGCAATATTGCAGCCGCTTCGGTTTCCAGGAACGTCAATGCT
>CALLPU010000174.1 GCA_938016235.1 uncultured Granulosicoccus sp.
CTCAACAGTAATCCCGTCAACAGGTGCGCACTCAGCGGGGCGGTGACAATACCGCGTGAGCCCAGGCCGCCCAGCACATACAAGCCTGCTTTGACCGGCAGCGCGGGATAACGCTCTTGCGTTCTGCCATGGTGCAAATCCGCATAGAGCTCCATGGCCGATGTGAAATCGGGCATAGGCCCCACCACGGGTAACCGGTCTGGGGTGGTTGCCCGAATGCCTGCATACCCTTCCACTGCCTGCGTATCCACCTGCAGCCGGGGTAACAACTGTCGCAGACCGGCAAGGTTCAGTGCGTGATCGCTGTCGGTGATCTGTGTATGAGTACCATGCCTTTCGAAGGTGGCGCCGACCAGTACCGAATGAGTGTCTGGAATGACGTAGCGCTTGCCATTGATCACCGAAGCTGGGGGCGCCGAACCCGGCAGCAATGCAAACCGACTGATCTGCCCACGCGCCGGAACAATGGGCAGATGCTGTTGATGTTCAAAGAGGTGGCAAGCTTCACCGCAAGCCAGCACCACCTGTGAGGCAGTGATGGTCCGGTTGGAGCGTAACGTCAGTTGCCAGCGAGGATCATCATCATGCTCCGCGATGTGAGCCAGTGAGCAGACCTCATCGCCAAAACACGGCGTGATCAAGGGATGTTGTAACAGCGCCAGGCATAGCTTGTGAGGGTTCAGCCAGCCGCCGTTACTGAATTCGAGGGCATGGCTTCCCACTCTTGTTCCAGCCCGTTGTGATGCCGCCTGAGCGTCCAGACACTGGTAGTGCGCAGACTCGGGATAGGCTCGATGAACCAGCTGTAGCACGCCGCAGGGGTGGAAGTCTGCAGCTTCAGCCAGTTGCCAGCGGGTGAGCTGCTGAAGCAGAAACCGATGCGCCTCGGCATGAAACGCCATGGCCAGGCTGGGTGAGCGGGTGACATAGGGCTTTACAATTCCCGCTGGATTACCGGATGCACCCAGCGCTGCATCAGAGTGCTTGTCCACCACCTGTACAGCAACACCCGATTCGGCCAGTGTGCGAGCGACCCAGCATCCGGCCAATCCGGCACCGACAACCACAATAGGCTGTGTGGGTGTTTGCGCGAAATAACAGGCTTCAGGTAGCGTATCCCAGGGTAATGGCATGAGCGTTCAGAAGCGGTAACGCAGAATCCTTCAGGCGCTCTCGGTGGAGTAATGAGTCTCGACGTATTGGTGCACGATCTGCTGGAATTCCTCAGCAATGTGATCACCTTTCAGGGTCATGGCTTTTTCGCCATCGATGTACACGGGAGCTATGGGGCGTTCGCCGGTTCCCGGCAGGCTGATTCCGATGTTGGCGTGCTTGCTTTCGCCGGGTCCGTTAACCACGCAGCCCATGACGGCAACCGACATGTCCTCAACCCCGGGATGAGCCTGTTTCCAATCTGGCATGCTGTCGCGCAGGTAGGTCTGGATGCGGCTGGCCAGCTCTTGAAAGTAAGTGCTGCTGGTACGACCACAACCGGGACAAGCCGTTACCATGGGTGTAAACGAGCGAAGCCCCATGGTTTGCAGTATTTCCTGAGCAACGATGACTTCTTTGGAACGATCACCACCCGGTTCTGGTGTGAGCGATATGCGGATGGTGTCGCCGATGCCTTGTTGCAGCAGGATGGCCAGCGCAGCTGTCGAGGCAACGATGCCCTTTGATCCCATGCCAGCCTCGGTAAGCCCGAGGTGCAAGGCGTAGTCGGTTTGTGCGGCCAGTGATTCGTACACCTGAATCAGATCCTGCACGCGGCTCATCTTGCATGACAGGATGATCTTGCTTTTATCCAAACCCAATTCGACCGCTCGTTCGGCACTGTCGAGCGCAGATTTGATGACGGCTTCACGATTGATCTGGTCCAGCGGTTTGGGTGCAGACGATGCAGCGTTTTCATCAAGAAGGCGAGCCAGCAGTTCCTGGTCGAGGCTTCCCCAGTTAGCGCCAATTCGGACAGGTTTGTCGTAACGCGCCGCGATTTCTATCATTTGCGCAAATTGTCCGTCACGCTTGGCGCCTCTGCCCACGTTGCCAGGATTGATGCGGTACTTCGCCAGTGCCTCGGCACAGTCCGGGACAGCAGCCAGTAATTTGTGCCCGTTGAAGTGGAAGTCGCCTACGAGCGGTACCTGAATATCCATCGCCAGCAATCTGTCACGGATATCTGGCACGGCATTCGCTGCCGCTTCGGTATTCACGGTAATACGGACCAGTTCGGAGCCCGCGCGGGCCAGATCAGCCACCTGGAGTGCCGTTCTCACGGCATCCTCCGTATCCGTGTTGGTCATCGACTGGACCACGATCGGGGCAGCGCCACCGACCGCTACTGGGCCAACTTGTACAGATCTTGTCGTTTTGCGTGGCATTGGGACAATTAAATGCTTGATCGGGAGCCGGTTGAGCCTTAGTTTATCCCTGTTAGTGCACCGATGCGGGAGATTAAACGGCGAATCGCTGGATGTTTCTCCAAGTATCAGTGTAACTTGGTGTTAAATGAGACTGATTTCATGACAGCTAATCCGGTGTATGAATTCACCGAACGCGAGCAGCACATCCTCAAGCTGCTCGTCGACCATTATATCGAGCAGGGTTCTCCGGTTGGTTCACGTACGCTGTCACGGCTGCCGGGAATCGATATCAGTGCGGCTTCCGTGCGCAATGTGATGGGTGATCTGGAGCATATGGGGTTATTGAAATCGCCGCATACCTCAGCTGGCCGCATTCCCACATCAGCCGCTTTCAGAGTGTTCGTGGACAACCTGCTCGAAGTCAAACCCCCCGACACAGACACGGTTGATCATATCCGGGGGCTGCTGGATCCTTCGCTGAACGATCAGGCGTTGATCACCGTGGCCTCTAACTACCTGTCTGGTTTTACCAAAATGGCAGGCATGGTAACGGTGCCACGGCGTGAGGAAAAGCCTTTGCAGCAGGTGGAATTCCTGCCATTGTCTGACCAACGCGTGCTGGTCATTCTCATTATCAGTGACAGTGAAGTGCAAAACCGCATCATTCATGTTGAGCGCGACTACACCAAGGACGAACTGTCCGAGTTTGCCCGAGAACTCAACGAGCAGTATCTGGGCAGGCCGCTGGTTGAGGTGCGGGATCGTTTGCGCAAGGACCTGGAACGCACCCGCGAGGACATGAGTAAGTCCATGCAGCGCATGATCGATGTCGCGGGGCAAGTCTTTGAGCCTGAAGGCACCGAAGATGAGCCCGATAGCATGGTGCTGGCGGGCGAAACCAATCTGATGGACCACGCCGACCTGGGTGATGTCAGCAAGCTCAGAGACCTGTTCGATGCGTTTGCGCAGAAGCGCGACATTTTCCACCTGCTGGAGCGTTCGGTATCCGCCGATGGCGTGCAAATTTTTATCGGCCGTGAATCGGGCTACGATGCATTGGGCGACTGCAGCGTCGTCACCGCTCCCTACGAAATCAACGGAAAATTACTGGGTGTGCTGGGCGTGGTGGGGCCGAAGCGCATGTCGTACGCTCAGGTAATCCCGGTGGTCGATGTCACATCAAAACTGCTCAGCGCAGCCTTGAATCTGCGCAGTTAGCGCCTATATTCGCGCCGCGGCACGTTTTTAGCGTCTCCTACCGGATTGCTGTAGCCATTTTCCGGCAAGGTCCTGCAATTGCCGCACTGACATTTCTCCCACAGCTGAAGAGTTTTACGATTGATGACGCCAGACAAGAATGAAACGTCTGACAACGCGGCCGATCAGAGCGTTGAAGACGCCGAGGACAATGTTGTTTCGATAGAGCGTGAAGGCGCACCTGGTCAGAGCGATCCGGCGCATGCCGCTGAAGAGCAGGCCAAGGCTGCCGGCGACTCACATGCTAACCCTGACGCCAGCCAGCAGGAGGCGTCACTGGAAGGCGAGCTGGTTGACGACGCGGACAACGCGGTTGCAGAACCGGCAGACGATCCTCTGGGTTTTGGCGCTCAGCGCATGGGCGACGATGCCGAGCCGCTGGACGAAATCGGCCAACTGCAAGCGAAGCTGGCTGAGGCGGAAAGCCGCGCCAGCGAGAACTGGGACAGACTCCTGCGGCTTCAGGCTGATATGGAGAATCAGCGTAAACGGGCGCAAAACGATGTCACCAAAGCCCGCAAGTTTGCGTTGGAAGGTATTGTCGGCGACCTGTTGCCGGTCAAGGACAGCCTTGAAATGGGACTTGCGGCCGCGCAAGCTGAAGACGCCGATCCGAAGTCCATCATCGAAGGTGCGGATCTGACGTTAAAAATGCTTGCCCAGGTTTTTGACAAGAACAATATCGCCGAAGTTAACCCGGTGGACGAGAAGTTTGATCCTGAGTTTCATCAGGCCATGTCCATGCAGGAAATCGAGGGCAAAGCGCCCAATACCGTGGCGTCCGTCATGCAGAAAGGCTACACGTTGAATGATCGACTGGTACGTCCAGCACTGGTCATGGTCGCGAAGTAGCCCCTTGAATATTTTCGCGCCCGCCACATCATTTACGCAACGAACAGAATGCCTCATAGAGGGTTCTGGCTTTCCAACATTCGAATTTAGTTAAGGACTTAATATCATGGGTACCATAATCGGAATTGACCTCGGCACGACGAATTCGTGTGTCGCAGTCATGGAAGGGGGCAAGCCCCGAGTTATTGAAAACGCAGAGGGTGATCGCACCACTCCGTCCATCGTGGCTTTTGCCGATGACGGTGAAGTGATTGTTGGTCAACCTGCCAAGCGTCAGGCAGTCACCAACCCCAAGAACACGCTGTACGCTGTCAAGCGCCTGATCGGTCGTCGTTTCGACGAAGACGCCGTCCAGAAAGACATCGAGCTGGTGCCTTACAAGATAATCAAGGCTGAGAACGGCGATGCCTGGGTTGAAGCCGGAGGCAAGGGCATGGCTCCACCAGAGGTGGCTGCGCGAATTCTCATGAAGATGAAGCAGACCGCTGAAGAGTATCTCGGTGACACCGTTACAGAGGCTGTCATTACTGTGCCTGCCTACTTCAACGACTCACAGCGCCAGGCAACCAAAGATGCCGGCCGCATTGCAGGTCTGGAAGTCAAACGCATTATCAACGAGCCCACTGCCGCCGCATTGGCATACGGTATGGACAAGCAGCGCGGCAACAAAACGGTGGCTGTATACGATCTGGGTGGTGAGGATTTTGACAACCGCCTGATCGATTACCTGTCAGACGAATTCAAGAAAGAGTCGGGTATCGATCTGCACAGCGATCCGCTGGCATTACAGCGATTGAAAGAGGCTGCCGAGAAAGCCAAGATTGAGCTGTCCAGCACGCAGCAGACCGATGTAAATCTGCCCTATATCACGGCAGATGCAACGGGCCCCAAGCACCTGAACATCAAGGTGACCCGTGCCAAGCTGGAATCGCTGGTGGAAGATCTGGTTCAACGGACTATCGATCCGTGCAAGATCGCATTGAAAGATGCGGGATTGAGTGCATCGGAAATCGAAGACGTGATCATGGTCGGTGGCCAGACACGAATGCCGAAGGTTCAGGAAACGGTAAAAGACTTTTTTGGCAAGGAACCGAGAAAGGATGTGAACCCTGACGAGGCTGTTGCGGTGGGTGCTGCCATTCAAGGCGGCGTGCTGGGCGGTCAGGTGAAAGACGTACTGTTGCTCGACGTCACACCTTTGTCGCTCGGTATCGAGACGCTGGGTGGTGTCATGACCAAGCTGATCGACAAGAACACCACCATTCCTACCAAGGCTCAACAGGTGTTTTCAACAGCCGACGACAATCAAACGGCCGTTACAGTGCATGTGCTGCAGGGTGAGCGTGAGATTGCCAACACGAACAAGTCACTGGGTCGATTCGACCTGGCTGACATTCCACCAGCACCGCGTGGTGTACCGCAGATCGAGGTCATTTTTGATATCGATGCTAACGGCATCATGAACGTGTCGGCGCAAGACAAGGCCACTGGCAAGCAGCAGTCCATCGTCATCAAGGCATCCAGTGGTTTGTCGGATGAAGAGATTGAAACCATGGTGCGTGATGCCGAGGAGCATGCGGCGGAAGATGCCAAGTTGCGTGGCTTGATCGATAAACGTAACCAAGGCGAGCAGCTGATCCATGCCGCTGAAAAATCCATGACTGATCTGGCTGATCAGATGGATGAAGGTGAAAAGGCAGATATCGAATCCAAGATTGCCGAGCTTCGCGAGGTGATTGGTGGTGAAGACGAAGAAGCCATCGATACAAAGCTCACTGCGCTGGGTGAGGCAACAGGCAAATTGGCCGAAAGAGCCTACGCCAAGCAGAGCGCACAAGCGGGTGACGCTGGCGATGACGCTACTGCCTCAGCAGAGAAGCCTGCAGACGATGCTGTGGATGCCGAGTTTGAAGAGGTCAAGGAAGACAAGGCTTCCTGATAAGCGGCTTTCGCGTATCGTGTAGATTGTAGATCAGGGAAGGGTCGGTTAGGTCTGTTGAGAATGTGTCATGCCATTAGCGTGACGCAGCCTCTCAGACCTTCCGGCCTTTTTTTCGTTTTTTCCGACTGCCACTGACACAGGTGCAGTCAACTATCAGTACATCAGGTCGATAATTCATGGCGCAACGGGATTACTACGAAGTTTTGGGCGTGTCGAAAGACGTCTCCGAGGCTGATCTTAAAAAGGCATACAGACGCCTTGCGATGAAGTATCACCCCGATCGAAATCCCGACGACACGGAAGCGATCGAGAAATTCAAGGAAGCCAAGGAAGCTTTCGAAATTCTCAAGAACAAGGAAAAGCGCGCTGCCTACGATCAGTTCGGTCACGCCGGCGTGAGTAATCAGCCCGGTGGTGGTGGTTTTGGCGGCGGTGCAGACATCAACGATATCTTCGGTGACGTCTTTGGGGATATCTTCGGCGGAGGTCGTCGCGGTGGTGGCGGTGGGCCCAGGGTCTATCGAGGAGATGACCTGCAGTACAACCTTGAGATCAGTCTGGAAGAAGCGGTCGCTGGTACCGCCACCGAAATCAAGATACCCAACATGGTGGGCTGTGAGGTTTGTGACAGCAGCGGAGCCAAGCGAGGAACCTCTCCGTCAACGTGTTCTACCTGCCACGGCGTTGGCCAGGTGCGTATGCAGCAGGGATTCTTTTCTGTTCAACAGACGTGCCCGGCTTGTCGGGGGAAAGGAAAGGTCATTACTGATCCTTGCCCGAAGTGTCGTGGACAGGGCCGTGTTCAGAAAGAAAAGACCTTGTCGGTGAAGATTCCTGCTGGTGTTGATACCGGCGACAAGATAAGACTGTCCGGAGAAGGCGAAGCGAGTGACAGTGGTGGGCCAGCAGGCGACCTTTACGTGGCCATTGTGGTGAAAGCGCATCCCATATTCCAACGCGACGGAGCAGATCTTTTGTGCACGGTGCCTATCAATTTTGCAACGGCGGCGGTGGGTGGAGAACTGGAAGTTCCAACCCTTGATGGCAGGGTCAAACTGAAGGTACCAGCAGGCACGCAAACTGAGAAAACGTTCCGCTTACGAGGCAAAGGCGTCAAGCCAGTGCGTGGTGGAGCGGTGGGAGACCTGCTCGCCAAAGTGCGTGTGGAGACGCCCGTGCACCTGAACAGTGAGCAAAAAGACTTGTTGATGAAGTTTCACGACACCATCAGTGGCAGTCATGCTCAGAAGCACAGCCCGCAGGCACACAGTTGGCTGGGCGGTGTTAAAAAGTTTTTTGATGACTTACGCGGTTAGACGCCTGCGCAGCAGCAATTCCGAACGCCTTGAAGGTCACAGTACACTAGGCGATACCCCGTACCCGCTCGCGATGCACGATATAGAGGCCGCTGCCAATGATGACGGTGGCACCGATGGCCGTGGTCATGCTTGGTGCGGTTTGCCAGATAATCAGGTCGAAGCCGATAGCCCACAAAATAGCGGTGTACTCGAACGGTGCTACAAGTGAGGCTTCGGACGTGGCAAATGCTGTTGTCATGAAATAGTGACCCGTCACAGCCAGCAGGGCCAGCCCAAACAACATGGCCAGGTTGATGGTGTCGAGCGGGTTCCAGAACCAGGGCAGTATTATCAGACTGATAAGTCCCACGCTAAGATTGAAGCTGAACACCAGAGATGCCACGCTTTCGGTGGCTGACAGGTAGCGACCGCTGATAAACAGGATGGCGTACGTCGTGCTGCCTAGCAGTACCAGCAGATAGCCGGTGAGTTGCCCGCCACCCTGCGGACCTGCCACGATCAACACACCCACAAACCCGATAATGATGGACACCCATCGGTGCGGACCCACTTT
>CALLPU010000175.1 GCA_938016235.1 uncultured Granulosicoccus sp.
TTCCGCACCGCCATCCTTGAGCAGGTATCCTGAAGCGCCTGCCTGAATCGCAGAGACTACATGCTTCTCATCGCCAAACACGGTAATGACCAAGGCTGTGATACTGGGAATATCACGGACTCGTTCAATCAGTCGAGCACCGTTGCCATCCGGCAGATCCAGGTCGGTGAGCAGAATGTCGATGCTGGCATTGTCCAGTATCTCATCCGCTTCTGCTTGTGTACCAACCGCTGCGATTAGTTCGAATTCATGATAACCGGAGACAACACTGGCAATGCGATCGCGAGTAACAGCGTCATCTTCAACCAACAGTATTCTCAGGAACTCAGTTGTCGATTCAGTGTCTGTCACAAGATGCATTTCCATTTCACTCTCTGATGCGTAAAGAGTGTAAAGAAGCACCGAAAATAGACTATTACCTATATGGACATTTCCAGTAGTCCATATGGGTTAATCCTCACTGACCATTGCTTGATAGTGCCGGCTGACCGGCTCGACGCACGATCCACTAGACTGAAGTTCAGGTAGTTGATAGTGCTGACCGCAATAACTCGATAGCGGCCAGCAAATCCCGAAAAATCAACCGCCGTTGCACACACTGAACAACTCACACCGCAGCGCTGAACTTAAGTATGAATCGTGCATGATCGACAACATCAGTCGGTCGTGTCTAGCAATCTTATCGCTGAGTTTTCTTACTCGTGCCTGAACCACTTTGTCAGCACCAGCTCAGCTTCGATGGATTCCAGCACGGTAGAAATGTATTGTCCCTGAGAGCCATTGGAAAGCTGCACGTTCTGACGAGCGCCCTTACGCACACCCGCAATGCCTCGGGTAAAAACAACGGGTTCATCGATAGACACCTTCTGTGCCGGCACTAGGCTCTCGTTGGCCGTTGCCAGCCTTGCGAAGATCAGATCTATGTCGTCTCGCGGTGTTAGTGAGAATATGAAATATATCTGTTCCACGCCTACGCTCGAATCCAGGTAAAACCAATCGCTGCCTTGTGGGATAGCGTAGGTCTGATGCGCAAATAACGGGTTTTGGTCTGGCACCAGTGAGCTGGGCATGATCGGATCCATGCGTCCTGTTGAATCCAGCTGCGCAATATACGCATAGCATTCCATATTGCAGCGTAGCTGTACCTTGTAATTGTCGTCCTCTGTCAGGGTATCACCGTTCTTGAGTGGGACTCCTCTGACACGCTGCCCCGTTTGACGCTCTTTTATGACATTAACCTGAACTGACAGTGAGTCATCTTCCATCGGCTGTTCAAAGTCATACTCCTCATCGTCATAGTCTGAATCGCCACCGTCCTCGAAGTCTGAGTATTCATCATAATCCTCTTCACCGTCGTACTCATCATCGTAGTCTTCGTCTGAATATTCACCGTCCTCGTCGTAGTCCTCGTCATAGTCTCCCTCTTGCTCGGGAGCCTCGAAACCAGGCACCAGCGCTTCGGCAAACGCAGAAACCAACGTGGCATAGGGCGCGCCGTAGGCAGACGTAATTTTTGCCATAAAAGGGAGGGAAGCGACAGTGAAACCTGCCGATGCAACCGCAATTTTCTTCGACTTCTCCAGCTGCACGCTCGTACACGATGCAAGCACCATGGTTCCTGCCAACGCTGTCAGTGCTATGTATTTCATCATGATCCTTCCTTTGTTATAAAATTCTGACCAGCTGAATAACCTTGTTCAACTCATCAACATTGGTGGTTTTTACACCGAGATTTCGCTGGTCGCTTCCCAGGCCCACAACGGCGAACCTGTCGGCATCAAGCGCGAATCTGGCAACCAGAAAACGCTTGATTGCCTTGGCGCGACGCGTGGAGGTTTCCTTGTCGGCTTCTACACTACCTCCTCCACCGGCGTAGCTTTCAAGAATGAACTGCGTGTCGGGAAACCGCGTAGTGAGCGTTGATAACGCCACGCCAATTTCGTCCAGCTGTGCATAAGCGCCGTAGGGGATGGAGAAAGACTGAGTCTCAAATGGCACGTTATCGAACCGTATCTGGTTTCGACCAGGTCGCTGTCTGGCCAGAAACAGGCTTGGCTTGTTGACAGCGAGTGAGGGCTGGGTTTGCCCCTTGCGCTTGGCAGGAGCCACCGATTGAGCCGGTTTTGCATTGGACAATAACGTGTCCTGCCGCACAGCGTGACTCTTGCGCACACCAGCAATACCACGCTCGCCACTGGGCGATTGGGAATCACTGGAACTGGCGCTGGGTGCTACCGCAAGAAACTCAATGATGCGCGCCGCACGCAGCTGCCCACTCTCCGCGCTCAGTAAAGCCTGTGCGCTGACGCCAGTTGACCCCATTAACACGAGCGCTACCAGACAACCCCGTAGCACTGCGATTCCATTTGACAGTAACATCGGCTTGCTCTCAACAAGATTCGAGGGAAAGCAGACGGGCCCTTTCGACATCTGGAAAAGCCCGTCTGCGGCGGATATCGTTACCGTGATCAGCTATTCGTGACGGTAAACTCGATGCGGCGATTTCTACTTCTGTTTCGCGCAGTGTTATTAGGCGCTACCGGACGGGCCTCACCGAAACCAATGGCCGTCACTCTGCTCGCGTCGACACCATTGCTGATCAGATGATCCAGAAC
>CALLPU010000176.1 GCA_938016235.1 uncultured Granulosicoccus sp.
GCAGCCACATACTTGCGTAATTCCGGTGTTCGCAATGGCGGATACAACTCAATGTGGAAATGAAACAGCCGGTAATCACCGTTGTCTACAGGTGCCTGATGCAGCATCATCAGATAGGGAAAAGACATCTCCCACAAGTTATCCATCTTGATCAGCACCGTGCGCATCAGCGCAGCAAGATCTGCTGTTTCACGATCATTCAAGGCGCTGACATGTGCCACTGTGCGTTTTGGTGCAATGAATACTTCATACGCAAAGCGCGCGAAATACGGAACGAAGGCAAGCATCGTGTCGTTTTCAGCCACAATTCGACGCCCATCACTCTGCTCCGCTGTCAGGATGTCCTGAAACAAGCACTGCCCCGTTTGCCGATGATGTTCCTGCGCCGCCTGCAGATGGCTTTCAACCGTCTTGTAAAGAAAATTGGTTGCGTATATCTGACCATGCGGATGCGGGTTGGACATACCGCACAGTTGCCCTTTGTTTTCGAAAATGTTCACACTGGTAATTCCGGAGAGCCTGGACAGCGAGCGTGTCTGATGCTGCCATTGCTCCACCACTTCCAGCACCTGCTGTTCATTCAGTTCAGCCATGGTGAGGTTGTGCAACGGTGAGTAGCAAAGCACTCGGGTAAGCCCGGTGGCCGGTTTGTTTCGATAGATGCCAGGAGGTGTATCCAACGGTGCAGGTGCATCAAAACTGATGCTGGGCCGATCATTGTCGAACACGAATACACCCGAGTACTCAGGGTTCACATCACCACTGATTCGCCCGTTTCCCGGGCACAGATAGCAATCCGGGTCGTGCCGGATTTGTTCAGTGTGCTGCGAAGCAAATCGCTCCCCGGTCCATGGGCGATCCTGGCGATGAGCACTGAAAATCACCCACTCCTGTAACAGGGGGTGCCATCGCTGCTCCCAGCTACCTTGCAATTCAGCGCCAGCATCGGGGGTTTCAACAGGGGGTTGGTTGATCAAAGAATGCGTATTTCCCATGACATCAGCGCGATCCGAAAATGCTAGCACAGCCGGGTTGAAGCACGATGTACCCGCCAATTATCAGCTTTGCTTCACCCTACCGTGCGCCCAGACTGCCTGCAAGAGATTGCTTGACGGCTTTGCCAACACGGATATAGGCTTGTGAGACGGAGTTAGTAATACAGTCTAAGGCCCATCGGGGCTCAACTTGGAGAGACGAAACACCATGAAGCAACATCGCTCAAACACCAGCCGGACCATTCTGGCCAGCACCCTGATCTCACTACCGGCTTTGGCCGCACTGTCCGCGCCTGCCATGGCGCAGGACACATCCATTGCCACTGTCGTGAAAATTGCCGGTATTCAGTGGTTCAACCGGATGGAAGAAGGCGTTAAACAGTATGCGGAAGACACCGGCTCAAACGCGTTTCAAGTGGGTCCGGCACAGGCAGATCCGCAGCAGCAGGCAGCGCTCATAGAAGATATGATCGCTCAGAAAGTCAACGCGCTTGCCGTTGTGCCCATGTCTCCTGAAGCCCTGGAACCGGTGCTCAAACGCGCCAGAGAACAAGGTATTGCGGTGGTTACGCACGAAGCAGCCAGCCAGGAAAACGTGGACTACGATATCGAAGCCTTTCGTAATGAAGACTTCGGCGCCAACCTCATGGAACAACTGGCTACCTGCATGGGTGGCGAAGGCGAATATGCCGTGTTCGTCGGTTCCCTGACCTCTCAGACTCACAACCAGTGGGTTGATGGTGGCATCGCACATCAAAAGGCCAACTATCCGAACATGACGCTGGTGGGCGACAAGAACGAGACTTTCGATGACTCGCAAAACGCCTATCAGAAGGCACAGGAAGTACTACGCGCATTTCCAAACGTCAAGGGCATGCAGGGTTCTGCATCAACCGATGTCGCCGGTATCGGGCTCGCGGTTGAAGAGCGCGGCATGGAAGACGCTACCTGCGTTTTTGGCACGTCATTGCCCTCCATAGCCGAGCAATATCTCGAGACAGGCGCAGTAGATGGCATTGGTTTCTGGGATCCGTCCATCGCCGGCTACGCCATGAACAAGGTGGCGCAGATGGTGATTGATGGAGAGGAAGTCACAGACGGTATGGATCTGGGCCTGGAGGGCTATGAGGCGGTCAAACTTGAAGGCAAGGTCATCTATGGCCAGGCCTGGGTCAACGTCGATAAGGACAACATGGCAGATTTCCCCTTCTAAAAGCCTGAATCTTCGTAACCGCCGCCCTATCGCCTGCACACTCGGCGTTAGGGTGGCGTATTCCCAGTGACTGATTACGCCGCTAAAATGACTGCTGACGCACCTGCACACAACGGTGAGCCGTTTGTTTCCATGCGTGGTGTAACCAAGCACTACGGGGGCGTGATTGCGCTTGATGATGTCGACATCAACATCATGCCCGGTGAGGCGGTTTGCCTGGCTGGCGAGAATGGTTCCGGCAAATCCACGCTGATCAAGATACTGGCTGGCGTCGAACAAGCCACCCATGGTTCGGTAAGTATCGGTAGCAACACACACTCGCCTCTGGATCCACGCCGATCTGCCGCTGCTGGCGTCATGGTGATCTACCAGGATTTTTCACTATTCCCAAACCTCACGGTTGCAGAAAACATTGCCTTCGCCAACGAGCTGGGTAGCGGTAACCGGTATTGCAGCCAGCGACGAAACCGGGATATTGCCGAGGCAACACTGTCCCGAATCGACGTAGACATTCCTGTGCAGGCGCGTGTGGAAAGCCTCTCTGTTGCACACAAGCAGCTAGTCGCTATCTGCCGCGCGTTAGCATCCAATGCCAAACTCATCATTATGGATGAACCCACGACAGCCTTGACGGAACGCGAAGTCAGCACGCTGCTCGGTATCATCCGCCGACTGAAGCAGGATGGCATTGCCGTGCTGTTCGTCAGTCACAAGCTCGCAGAAGTGCTGGAGGTTTGCGAAACCGTATTCGTGCTGAGAAACGGTCAACTTGTTGCTGAAGGCTCTGCCAACGAATTCGATGCAGCCTCGCTTACCCGCCACATGACAGGGCGCGATGTGCCGCAAGCACCGCCGGGGAGCACAAGCAGCTCCGCCACCACCCTGCTGGCGGTCACTCAGCTGCACAAACAAGGCGCATTCAATAACATCAACTTCCAACTCAGAACCGGTGAGGTGCTGGGTATATCCGGTTTGTTGGGCAGCGGGCGAACGTCACTGGCCAAGGCACTGTTCGGGCTAGTCCGCCCCGATAGTGGCAGCCTTGTACTCAATGACACACCGATCCCACTGGGAAACCCGATTGCCGCCACTGAAGCGGGTATTGGCTATGTCCCTGAAGATCGTCTGACTGAAGGCTTGTTTCTGACACAATCGATCGTACGCAATGTCGCCGTCGGCCGACTGGATTCTCACACAGACAAGGGCCTGTTAAATCTGACATCGCTTACCGCTGAAGCCACCGAATGGCTTCGCAAGCTCAGTGTCAAGGCACCGGATGTTGAAGCTGCCGTGAAGTCATTGTCGGGCGGCAATCAACAGCGTGTTGCCCTGGCGCGATGGCTGTCACGTGCGCCGAGGGTGCTCATCCTCAACGGCCCCAGCGTAGGCGTTGATGTGGGATCCAAGGCAGATATTCATGACATTATTCGAGAACTGGCCAACACAGGCATTGGCATCATCGTTATCTCCGACGACTTACCCGAACTCTTGTCTGTTTCTCACCGAATATTAGTGATGAAAAATGGCGAGCTGGTGGACGAAATCGCCAG